>CACWLY010000039.1 GCA_902761825.1 uncultured Eubacteriales bacterium | reverse complement strand
CCGGGGTCCGGGGAGGGGCTCCCTCCCCGGCGGGAGCTCGAGGGCAGCGCCCTCGTCGTTCTTCCTGATCTTAATTTCCTATTCGCATCATAGCTCTTAGAACGCAAATAAAAGAATTGGCGCAAATAAGAAAAGAAAGAACGACGAGGACGCCCTCGCCGTTCTTCCTTGTTTTACCGTTTAAGAATCGGTTCTCACGTTGAGAAGGGGATTATTTGTTGTCTTCGTCGATGGCCTTCGCGGCGGTGCGGCCGGACACGAAGATTTCGACGATGGCGTTGCCGCCCAGGCGGTTGCCGCCATGGATACCGCCGGTGACTTCGCCGGCAGCGTACAGGCCGGGAATGACGGCGCCTTCAGCGTTCAGCACGTGACGGCTGGTATCGACCACCAGGCCGCCCATGGTGTGGTGCGTGGAGGGAGCCATCAGGCGCACGATCAGGTCAGCGCCTTCCAGGTCATAGGTATCCGCGTTATAGGAACCGTCAGCGTTCTTTTCTACGTTGCCGATGCAGCGGGAAGCGATGGCCTTGCCCACGTCGGGGAACTCGCCCTTGCCCATCACGGCCATGTCATAGGCCTTGACGGTATCCAGAACGGTGGCGGCGTCAACGGTCACGCCCTGCATTTCGGGACGGGCAAACAGCTCGGTGAGGGCTTCCACGGTGCCCTTCACGTGATAGTAGCGGCCTTCATAGTCCTCGGCGGCCAGCTGCGCGGAGGGCGGGCCGGGGATGCGCTCGGTGGCGTTGTAGATCTCCAGGAACACGCCGGGGGTGCCGTTGACGATCATGCCGTTGCGGAACTCAGCCAGGGACAGCACGTCGCGCTCGGAGCCCTCGTCCACGAAACGGCGGCCGGTGGTGGGATTGATCCAGCAGGCATAGTTGCCGCCGCCGAAGGCCAGGTTGCCGTTATCGACCCAGGAAATGGGCATCAGCTGGGTGAAGCCCAGGCCGGTGGTAGCGGCGCCGACGGTCTCCGCCATGGCGATGCCGTCGCCCTGCAGGCTGGAGCGGTTGGTGGTCTTGGTGGAGGAGGTCAGGTATTCGGAGGACCAGTATACGTTGTTCTCCAGCACCATGGGGATATTGGCGGCGTAACCGCCGGTGGTCAGCACGACGCCCTTCGCGGCATGCGCGATCACGGGCGTGCCGTCGAAGCGGGTGGCCTTGACGCCGGTCACGCGGCCGGTCTCGTCCACGATCAGCTCGTTGGCGGTGGTGCGCTTCATGATCTGGTTCTTTTCGTTGGCCTTGAGCATAGCGGTCATCGGCGCCATGAAGTAGCTGCCCCAGCGGTCGGCGTAGAACTCGGTCTCGCCGTCGCCGTCGGTGTCGATGTTCGCGCCCGCGTACTCGTTTTCACGATACCACAGCGCGCCGATCAGGGTGGGCTGGGTGTCTTCCTTGAAGGCCGCGCCCATGCCCTCGAGCCACTCCTTGAGGCCCTGGCCGTCCTGGATGAACTGCTTGACCAGGTCCACGTCGCCATAGATCCAGGCACTTTTGTCCGCGGTCTGACGCAGGCCGCCGTAATAGGTCTGGAAGATGTGCAGGTTCAGGGTGGAGAACAGGGCCAGCTGGCTTTCCGGCGTGCCGGCGTCCAGCTTGGGCTGCGCCCAATCCAGATAGGCCTGGATTTCCTTTTTCAGCTCCTGCAGCACGGGCAGGTATTCGGCGTGTACGCCGTGCTTGGACAGCTCGACGGCGTCGCCGGCCACGAATTCATGATCCTTGTAATAATCCTCGTCAAAGGGCTCCTCGCTCCAGTTGAGGATCATCTTGAGCTCGTTGATGCAGCCCTGCACAGACTTGACCTTGTCATAGGTTTCGCCATTGAAGGCATACACGCCGGTGGTGGCGTCGGGATCGGCGGCGTCCCATACCAGGTAGGGCATGACGCTCTGATACTGACCGCCGGAAACCAGGGTGTTGCCGCCGACTTCGGCGTTCTTTTCGATAACCAGCACGGTGTTGCCGCTCAGGGCAGCTTCCGCGGCGGCCGCGATACCGGCGCCGCCCGCGCCGACGACGACCACGTCATAGGTTCCCTCGATGGTTTCGCCCGCTACGTGCTGTACCTTGTTCGCCTTGAAGGCGGCCATATTGGTGCAGGCGGCCTGTTCGGCGGCGTCGTTCACCGCGTTGTACAGCGCGCGGCTGGAGAAGGTAGCGCCGGAAACGCTGTCCACGCCGGAGCCGTTGGCGGCCAGCATGTCGGGGATCATGATATCAAAGGCGATATCGCCCACGTGCGCGGTCTCGGTGCTGCTGACGATTTCGATGTTCTCCAGCTTATCGGCGCTGAAGGTCACCTTGAAGGTGCTGGGGCCGTTATAGCCCACGGCGGTGGCTTCGTATTCGCCGGGGGTGAAGGCCAGGGCGGCTTCGCCCGCGTCGGCGGCCAGCGCAGCGCTGACGGCTTCCACGACGGCGTTGCTGGTGAAGGTAGCGCCGGTCTTGGTGTCCACGCCCTCGACGGTGCCGGCGTCCAGGATGGCGGCGATCAGCTTTTCCACGCTGCCCGCGCGCTCGATGCCGGCCAGGGTATAGGTCTCGGCGGAATCATCCACGTCCAGCGCGGTGATCTTTCCGTCTTCCACGGTGAAGGTAACCTTGACATCGCTGCCAAAGCCCTTGGCGCTGCCGGTGTACTCGGCCCCGGCCATCGCGGGCGCGATGGCAAGGCACATGACAGCGGCAAGCAGCATTGCAAGAAGCCTCTTCATGTTCGGATATCCTCCTATTCTGCCTGTCCCAACGGACATAAACTACATCATTATTTTATCTTTTCGGGCTGTGCGCGTCAATACGGAGGAATGCTTATCTGGTATTCTCTAATGGTCAAGTTTTGCCATAACAAAAACGGCCTTCCCGCAAGGAAAGACCGCTGTAATGCTTTGGAAACGATCAGGCCGCGGGCTTTTCGGCGGCGTTCTCGGTCACCTGCTCCACGGTTTCCTGCACAGTCTCCTGCACGGTTTCGATCAGCTCGCCTTCGGCGCCGTCGGTCACAACGCCGGTAATGGCGTCGCGGCGCGCGCAGAACGCGCACAGGCGGGTGCGGTTAGCGGCGATGGCCTGCTCCACGCTGCCCTGCACCAGCTCTTCGGTACGGTTCAGCGCCTGGCAATCCTCGTGCGTGTGATACACTTTGCCGCCCAGGCTGTTGGTCCAAAGCACTTCGCCGGTAATGGCGGCCATGGCGGCTTCCTTCTGCTCGGCGGAAACGGGGTTCCAGTCATAGCCCAGCAGGCCGCCGATGATCAGCATGATGGCGGCGCAGGCGACGCCCACCACCTTCATTTTCTTGTCGGCGTTCTTGTTGGTGAGCAGCAGCACGATGAAGGGCACGAAGCACACGATGGTCATGATCAGGCCCATATTGTTCCACAGCCAGAATTTGACCTTGTTCTTTTCGGAGGCAGGCTTGATATGGTTAGCCTTCTTCCACAGCTGGGAGCCGATGATCAGGCACACCAGGTCGAGCACGAGGAAAGCGATCATCTGCCACAGGGTGGGGATGAACTTCAGGTCGATTTTGCCGAAAGTGACCAGAATGGCCAGCACTTCAAAGCCGATGGCAAGCAGCCACAGCACGATGGCGCCGATGCGCAGGGGCGTTGCGTTGCCCACGGGCGCGGCGGCCTTTTTGGCGGCCAGATTGGCGGCGGCAGCCTCTTCCTTGGTCATGTGCGCGCCGGTGGAAGCGGATACGATTTTATGTTCCTTTTTTTCGGACATTGATTTCACTCCCGTCTTTTTCAAGATATTGTGTTCCACATGATTCATTATACATATTTTTTGTGGTTTTTCAAGAAACAGCCAAAACTTTATTGACGAAATCCCCGCGAAGGCGCATAATTGAAGAAAAAGGAACGAAAGGGGATACCCGTTTATGAAAAGCAAAAAGGAGTTAATCGCCAGTCTGCCCGAAAAGGACATGGACGAGATCGGCCGCCGCAGCGGCGCGTCCGGCGAGGAAGTGCGCAGCGTGCTGGATAATCTGCTGCCCATGCTTTCCGGCGGCGCGAACGCGCAGGACGCGGGCCAGTCCATTTCCAGGAGCACCGGGATCGATCTGGGGAAGGTGCTCAAGATCATCGCGCTCGCCGCGCCGCTGCTGCTGGGTCTGAGCGGCGGCAGCAGCGAAGGCGGCGGACTGGGCGGGCTGTTGGGCGGCCTGCTTGGCGGCGGCAATTCCTCTTCCGGCGGCGGGCTGGGCAGCCTGCTGGGCGGACTGTTCGGCGGCGGCGACAGCGGCGACGCAGCGTCCGATGATTCCTCCTCCGGCGGCATGGGCGGATTGCTCGGCGGTCTGCTGAATCTGACCAGCACCGACACCAGCGGTTCATCGGGCACGGTCTCTTCCGGCACATCCACAGCGCCTGCCGGAACGACGGTGATCCAGCATAAAAAGAAAAAGGCTGCGGCGAAGAAAGAAAGCGCGACGGCCAAGAAGCCCGCGGCGAAGAAGGAAACGGCGGCTGCGGCCAAAAAGCCGGCTGCGAAGAAGGAAACGACGACCACAGCAAAAAAGCCCGCTGCGAAGAAGGAAACGGCGGCTGCGGCCAAGAAGCCCGCTGCGAAGAAGGAAACGGCTGCGGCCAAGAAGCCCGCTGTGAAGAAGGAAACGGCTGCGGCCAAGAAACCCGCGGCGAAGAAGGAAACGGCGACAGCGACTAAGAAGCCCGCGGCGGCTGCGAAAAAAACGGCGGCTTCCGCCAAAAAGGAATCGGCCGCGAAGAAGCCAGCGGCCAAGAAAACGTCGAAAAAATGACGCGGTATACAGACGGACGCCGGGCGCTGATCGATCAGCTGCGCGTTTTCGCGCCGTTTAACGAGCAGGAGGAAAAAGACCTCGCGCTGATCCTGTCGTGCCTGGAGAATAGTGAAAACATCTTTACCCGCGAAAATACGCTCGCGCATATGACGGCCTCGGCCTGGGTGCTGAACCCCGCGCATACCCGCGTGCTGATGGCATACCACAACATCTACCGGAGCTGGAGCTGGCTGGGCGGACACGCGGACGGCGATACCGATCTGCTGCGCGTCGCGATGCGCGAGGTGACCGAGGAAAGCGGCGTCGCGGGCGTTCGCCCGGTCAGCGCGCTGCCTTTCTCGGTGGAATCGCTGACGGTGGAAGGGCACGTCAAGCGCGGAGCGTATGTTTCCTCCCATCTTCATCTCAATGTGACCTACCTGCTGGAGGCCGACGACAGCCTGCAGACGCTCGTAAAGCCCGACGAAAACAGCGCCGTCGGCTGGTTTTCGCCTTCCGACGCCGTAGCTGCGAGCTGTGAGCCCTGGTTCCGGGAACATATCTATTCCAAACTGAACGAAAAAATGAAGCGGTTTATCTGATGTCGCCCCAAAACAAGAGGAAAATGCCCGATAAAACAAACGGACTTGCTTTATCGGGCATTTCCTTTTTGCTTTTTTACCCGGAAGCCTGCCTTCCGCCAAACGCAAGTCTGGCGGAAGCAAGCTAATGCGCCGCTTACAGCAGATGCGCGCAGGCCGCGTCAAAGGAGATAAACGCGCTGTCGCCCACGCCGTAAATCTTTTTGTTCACCGGGCAGTTGTCCGTGATCTTGACCAGCGTATCGCCCACGCGGACGTGGTAGTTCTGATAGGAGCCCATGAAGCAGCTCAGCTCCACCTTGCAGGGCAGCATGCCGGTATCGCCGATCACGATGGCTTCGGGGCGCACGACGATCTCGGCGTCGTCGCCGGGGGAGAACTGCTTGTCCGTGCTGACGGTGGCGCTGCCGCTGGGCAGCTTTACGACGGTATTGCCGCCTTCGCGGCCTGCGACCTTGCCCTTGAGGAAGTTGCACTCGCCGATGAAATCGGCAACGAATTCGCTGTTGGGATGGTAATAGATCTCCATCGGGCTGCCCATCTGCGCGATCACGCCGCCCTTCATCAGGATGATGTTGTCGGAGATCGCCATGGCCTCGCTCTGATCGTGGGTCACGTAAACGGCGGTGATGCCGAGCGTCTGCTGGATGCGGCGGATCTCGGTGCGCATCTGCACGCGCAGCTTGGCGTCCAGGTTGGAAAGCGGCTCGTCGAACAGCAGAACGCCGGGCTCCACCACCAGCGCGCGGGCCAGCGCGACGCGCTGCTGCTGGCCGCCGGAGAGCTGGTTGGTCATGCGCTGTTCCATGCCGGAAAGCTCGACCAGCGCCAGAATATCGGTCACGCGGCGCTGTATCTCATCCTTGGGCACCTTGCGCAGGCGCAGGCCGTAAGCTACGTTGTCGAACACGTTGTAATGCGGGAACAGCGCGTAGCTCTGGAACACCATGGCGGTGTCGCGCTTGTTGGGCGTCAGCGCGTTGATGGGCTCGCCGCCCAGATAGATTTCGCCCTCGTCCGGGCTTTCAAAGCCCGCGATCATGCGCAGCGTGGTGGTTTTGCCGCAGCCGGAAGGCCCGAGCAGCGTCACGAAGGAGCCGGGCGTGATATCCAGCTCAACGTCGTGCACGGCGTAGAATTCCTTGCCGGTCTTGGGATCGTTGTATATTTTGGAAATATGATCCAGTTTTACGCCCTTGGGCTGTTTCACTTTCAGGTCTGCCACGTTCAGTCGACCTCCTTCATTTTTCTGCTTGTGCCAAAGAATTTAATGACCAGGTTCATCAGCAGCACCGAGCCGTAGGTAATGGCGATCAGGATGGTGGCGAAGGCGCAGGCGATGCCATACGAGCCCTTCTCGGCGAATTCATTGATCTGCACGGTGATCAGCAGATAGCTGGGCGTCACCAGCAGGATGATGGCAGAAATGGCCGTAATGGAGCGGACAAAGGCGGTGACCAGGCCGGACAGGAAGGAATCCTTGATCAGCGGCAGGGTTACGGAGGTAAATACCTTCATGCTCCCCGCGCCCATATCGTAAGCGCTTTCCTCGATGGATTTATCGATCTGCCGCAGGGCGGAAATGCCGCTGCGCGTGCCGGTGGGCAGCGAGCGCACAACGAACACGATGACCAGGATCACGCCGGTACCGTATATCCCCTGCAGGAAGCCGCTGTGGAACATGCCGCCCGCAAAACCGCGGATATAGCCGATACCGAGCACGGTGCCGGGCACGGCCATGGCCAGCATGGACACCAGCTCGATAAAGCCCTTGGCCTTGAACTTGCGCTTGACCACCAGGTAGGAGATGATCATGCTGAGCAGCGCCGTGATGGGCGCGGCGATGATGGACAGCAGGAAGGAATCCTTGAACGCCTTGAAGCCCTTATAGCGGGTGAACACCTGCTCGAACCAGCGGGTCGTCAGGCTGAAATCGCGGCCCCAGGTGCGGAACAGCGCGCCGAAGGGAACGCAGATATACATGATGATCACGAACAGGGCCATCATGGAGCACAGCACGGTCAGCGGCACGGTGACTGATTTGTCCTCGATCAGCATGCGCACGCGGCTGGCCTTGCCGGTCAGGGTAGCGGCCGTCTTGCGCTCCAGGTAGTACTTCTGCACGATGAACATGATCATGGTGATGCCCAGCAGCACCACGGCCATGGCGCAGGCGCCGTTTTTATCGTACGCGCCGGTGATCTGCAGATAGATCGTGGTGGCCAGCGTATCATAGGAGCCGCCGATGATCATGGGGTTGGCGAAGTCGGCAATGGACTCGATGAAGGTGACCAGGAAGGCGTTGCCGATGCCGGGCAGCAGCAGCGGCAGCGTGACCGAGGTGAACACCTTCCAGCGGCTTGCGCCCATATCGCGCGCCGCCTCCTCCATGGAGGGGTCGATGTTCTTGAGCAGGCCGCGGAACATCATGTAGCAGACCGGGAAGAAGGTCATGGTCTGTACGATGGCAATGCCCCAGAAGCCATACACATTGTTGTCATAGATGCCAAGCAGGTGCCGGGTAATGATGCCCGCCTTGCCGAACAGCATGATCATGGACAGGGACAGCACAAAGGGCGGCGACACGACGGGCAGCATGGATACCACCTTGAAAAGACCGGCCATAAACTTTGTGCGGACCTTCACGTACACTTCCACATAGGCAAACAGCATTCCGATGCCGGCGGACAGGAAACCCACCAGGAAACCGACCTTGAGCGTGTTGGAGATGGCTATGATGAAGCTGTACTTGCCGTTCACGCTGGCGTACAGGAAGATGATCATGAGCAGGTTCAGCAAAAAAACCACGATGCCAAGAACGATAGCCCGGATCAGCATTTTTTTGCGCAGCGCCTTCTGCTCTTCCTCGTCCCCGGACTTTTTGAGGCCTGCGAGCCGCATCACGCCGTCAAAGATCCGGAAGCACAGCGGCGTGAGCACGATCACCTGCACGAGTCCGATAAGGATCCAGCTCAGCAGCCCGCCATCAAATGCCCTGCTCAGAAAACGGGCAATTCCGCCCCTGCAGTCAAAGACCGCATCGGTATAGACGGCTGCCGCAGCGATGGGCAGCACCAGCGACAGCACCGGCAATGCCTTGAACAGCCCATTCCGGGAGCTGCCACGCGAGCTGTTGCCCTCACGGGCCAGCTTCAGGCCCAGCGCCAGAGCGGGCAGGACGCCTAAAAGGCTGATAAACAGCGCCTTGCCGAAGGATACGGCAAACGCTCCTTCGCCGAAAATACCGGAAAAGAATCTGGCTGTCAGTCCGGCTTCATTGGAATAAACACTGTCCACCAGCAGAATCGCCAGCGGATAGAGGATAAATACCGCCAGAAACACGATCAGCAGCGTAATGGTGGTGATCATGACCGGATCGGCAAATAGCTTTCTGCGGTCGAGCGATGCGCTTTGCCCTTTGGCCATAGGCGCAGGCCCCCTTTCCTTCTGAATAATAAGGGGATGGCGGAGACCGCCATCCCCCTTCCTTGGTTTCTTATCCAGGCAGGGACGTCGTTAAGAAATCACTTGGTCTGGAAACGATCGTCAGCAGCAGCGCCCAGTGCTTCCATCACCTCGGCAATGTAGGTGGTGGTGTTCTGCTTGGCGTCCTCGAAGTCGTACTTCATCACGTTCTCGGGATCGAGGCCGAATTCGGCGGCCTGCTTGGGCTGCTCGGCGTTGTCGATCACCAGGAACTGATAGCTGCCGAACTCGTCAGCCTGCTCCACGCACTCGGGGGACAGGGCGTATTCGATCCACAGCTTGGCGGCCGCATCATGCTTGGCGCCCTTGAAGATGGCGGTGGCGCCGATCTCGAAGGAGGTGCCGGTGGAGGGGATGACCAGGCCGATGTTGTCGTAGCCATTGTCCACGATCTGATAGATGCCGTCATGCAGGAAGCCGATGCCGATGACGCACTCGCCGGTGCCCACGTTCTTGGAGGGGCCGGAGCCGGACTTCGTGTACACCTGGATGTTCTTGTCCAGATCCACCAGGTACTTGATGCCTTCGTCATGGCCGTACTTCTGGATCATGGTGTTGATGACCAGCTTGGCGGTGCCGGCGGTGTTGTAGTTGGACAGCCAGATCAGGCCCTTGTATTCGGGCTTGAGCAGATCCTGCCAATCCTGGGGCACGTCCAGCTTCATGCGCTCCAGCTCCTCGGTGTTGACCATGAAGCCCAGGATGCCCTTGTAGATGCCGTACCAGGCGCCCTCGGCGTCACGGTAGGCGTCGCCCAGCAGATGCACGGCGTTCTTGGCTTCGTAGGTCTGCAGCAGGCCTTCCTTGGCGCAGATGTTGTAGGGATCGGTGGTGCCGCCGAACCATACGTCGGCGGAGGGGTTGCCGTTTTCTTCCTCGATCTTGGCCTGCACCTCGCCGGTGCTCAGGCGCTGATGGGTGACCTTGATGCCGAACAGCTTTTCATAGCCGTCGCAGGCGGCCTGCAGGTATTCTTCCTCGCAGGAGCCGTATACGACCAGCTCGCCATCGGCCTGCGCGGCGGCGACCAGATCGGGGTCAAACTCGGTCTCCGCGCCGGCGAAGCTCACGCAGCCCAGCAGCATCAAAACCGCCAGGACAAGAGAAAGGATTTTCTTCATAAAAAGTGCCTCCTCATATAAATTTGACTGCTTTTCAGCTGCCTATTATTATATACGTTTTTTCCCGTTCGTCAACAGGTTTTTTTCGTATTTGTCGGTTTATCGCCCAGATACTGCATCCGCGTCGGGAAAAACCATCTTTTGCAAATTATTAACTTTATATAAAATCTTGTAATATTGTAGCTTTTGGCGTCGGATTTTTGTATAATGGAGAACAGGAAAAACAAGCGGTCCGAGATACCGGAATACAAACACGGAAAGGACGTGCGCGCGTGATTTATGACCTCCAGAAGGCGAGTATGTGGAAGCGCATATCGGCTTTCCTTTTTGATTTTATCCTGCTCGGGATCGCGTCGGTGCTTTTCGCCTGGGGCCTTTCGGCGGTGGTCGGCTACGACGGCTGGCAGAAACGGCTGGACGCGTGCTATCTCCGCGTAGGCGAGCAGTACGGCGTCAATCTGCGCTTGCCGTCGGCGGAATACGCGGCGCTGGATGAAACGGGCAAGGCGGCCATGGATCAGGCCTACGCCGCGCTGTCGGCCGACGGCGAAGCCGTGCGCGTTTACAATATGATCATGCAGCTTTCGATCCTGATGATCAGCTTCGGCCTGCTGCTGGGCTTCCTGGGGCTTGAATTCTTCGTTCCTTTGAAGCTCGGAAACGGCATCACGCTGGGCAAGCGCATTTTCGGCCTGGGGGTCATGCGCACGGACGGCGTGCGCATCAACGCCGTGTCGCTTTTTATCCGCACGGTGCTCGGCAAGTTCGCCATCGAAACCATGATCCCCGTGATCATCCTGATGATGATCGTCTGGGGCACGATCGGCATCGTCGGCCCCATCGTGCTTTTCGCTATCCTGGCCTTGGAAGCGGCCGTGATGATCGGCACGCAAACCAATTCGATGATCCACGATCTTTTAGCCAATACCGTGGTGATCGATTACGCCAGCCAGATGATTTTCGATACCCGGGAAGATATGATCCATTATAAAGAAAAAATACACGCGGAAATGGTATCCCGACAGGAATACTGACGAGAGAAAGGGGTTTCATATGAGAATTGTTCTGCAAAACCTGACCAAAGCGTTCCCCAGCCGCAACAAGAAGTCCAATGAAGAGGTCATTGCCGTCAACAATTTCAATTTTGAAATTCCCGACGGCAAGCTGATCGGCCTGCTCGGACCTTCGGGCTGCGGCAAAAGCACCACGCTGTACATGATCAGCGGCCTATTGAAGCCCACCAGCGGCAGGATCCTGTTCGGCGACGACGACGTGACCGAATTGTCCACCGAGAACCGCGGCATCGGCCTGGTGTTCCAGAATTACGCGCTGTATCCGCATATGACGGTCAAACAGAACATCATGTTCCCGCTGCAGAACCTGAAGGGACAGGATAAGATGACCAAGGAGCAGATGCTGGAGCGCACGCAGGGGGCCGCGCGGCTGGTGCAGATCGACGGCCTGCTGGACCGCAAGCCCAGCGAGCTTTCGGGCGGCCAGCAGCAGCGCGTCGCCATCGCTCGCGCCCTGGTCAAGATGCCCAGGGTGCTTCTGCTGGACGAGCCGCTTTCCAACCTCGACGCCCGCCTGCGCCTGCAGACGCGCGAGGAGATCCGCCGCATCCAGCAGGAAACCAAGATCACGACCGTGTTCGTGACCCACGATCAGGAAGAGGCCATGAGCATCAGCGATATGATCGTGGTGATGAAGACCGGCATCGTGCAGCAGATCGGCAAACCGCAGGACGTGTACGACGATCCCGCCAACCTGTTCGTGGCCAAGTTCCTGGGCACGCCGCCCATCAACGTGTTCGAGGGCAGCGTCAAGAACGATATGCTTTACGTGGGCTCCGATCCCGTGCTCGCGATCAAGGGCGTGGCCGATCAGGCCGTCACCGTGGGCATCCGCCCCGAAGGCTTCATCCTGGATGAGGAAGGCCCGCTCAGGTGCAAGCCCGTCAACGTGGAGGTCATGGGCCGCGACGTGAGCGTGGTTTCCACCCACGACGCCAGCTCCAATCCCTTTGTCCGCTCCATCATCAACGCCGACAACAAAATAGACGTTACCCGGGAGTATGTGCGCTACGGCATCAAATCCCACAAGATATTCATCTTCAACAAGGAAACCGAAGAACGGATCTATTTTGAGGTGAAGTAATTATGGTAGAAAGCAAACACCAATGGAAAGCCTGGCTGTATCTGGCCCCGGCCATCGTGCTGCTGCTGGTATTCACCGTATGGCCGATCATCAATACCGTGCGCATGGCCTTCCTGGAGGATTACAGCATCGCGGCGGCCTCGGGCGGCGAAGCTTCCTTCAGCCTCGGCGTAGGCAACTTCGTCAAGGTTGCCCAGTACCAGGATTTTCTGGTCTGCCTCAAGAATACCGTGCTGCTGTGCCTGATCACCGTTCCCATTTCCACGCTGCTGGCGCTGCTTGTGGCCGTGGCGCTCAACTCCATCAAGCCCCTGCGCAAGCTGCTGCAGACCATTTTCTTCCTGCCCTACGTGACCAACAGTATCGCGATCGGCATGGTGTTCGCCGCCATGTTCAACATCGTGGGCAGCCTGGGAACCCGCCGCCCGCTGATCCAGACCGTGGGCATCGTCAATAACGTGATCGAATTCTTCGGCGGCTCCTACGTCAACTGGATCAATAACGGCTCCAGCTACTGGCCCAATATGTTCGTGCTGATCATCTACATCGTGTGGAACGCCCTGCCCTTCAAGATCCTGATCCTGCTGGGCGGATTGCAGAGCGTGAACAAGCAGTATTATGAAGCCGCCAAGGTCGATTCCACGCCCCGCTGGCGCGTGCTGTGGCGCATCACGGTGCCGCTGCTCTCTCCCATGATCGCATACGTGGTCATTACCGGCTTCATCGGCGGTTTCAAGGAATATACCAGCATCGTGGGCATCTTCGGCGAAAGCCTGGGCCCGGCCCACGCTCCCGGACGGCTGAACACCATGGTCGGCTTCATCTATGACGCCCTGGCCCAGCACCACCAGGGGCGCGCCAGCGCCGCCGCGCTGATCCTGTTTGCAATCATCCTTCTTGTGACCCTGATCAACCTGCAGGTGAGCAAGAAGCGCGTGCATTATTAAGGAGGCGTCCGCGATGTCTGATCATACCATCCGCACCATGCGCTCCAGGGATATGGGCAAAGCTACCTCCAAACAGCACTTCACAAAGGGCTTCGCGCTTGTGGGCACCTATCTGTTCCTGTGCGTGATGGCCGTTATCGTGCTGTTCCCGTTCTACTGGATGCTGATTTCGTCCGTCAAATCCCTGGCAGAGTACCGGCTGAGCAAACCCACCTTCTGGCCGCAGGTGCTGCTGCTGAGCAACTATGCCGAAGCCTTCACCACCGCCAGCCTGGGACGCTTGTTCTTCAATACCGCGTACGTCGGCATCATCTCCACGATCCTCAGCCTGTTCATCACCATCATCACGGCGTTCGCTTTCGCCCGGCTGCAGTTCAAGGGCAAGGAGCTGCTCTTCGCCGGGCTGCTCGCCACCATGATGATCCCGGGCGAGCTGTTTACGATCACCAACTACATCACCGTCAGCACGTTCGGCTGGACCAATACCTTCACCGCCCTGATCGTGCCGTTCCTGGTCAGCGTATTCTACATCTATCTGCTGCGGCAGAACTTTTTGCAGATCCCCAACGAACTGTACCTGGCCGCCAAGGTGGACGGAACCAGCGACTGGAAATACCTGTGGAAGGTCATGGTTCCCCTTGCGCTGCCCACGCTGATCTCCATCACGATCCTCAAGATGATGGGCGCGTGGAACAGCTACATCTGGCCGCGCCTGGTGGCGAACGACGAAGCCCACCGTCTGGTGACCAACGGCCTGCGCAACGCGTTCAAGGATACCTCGGGCGAGGTCAATTATCCCGTGCAGATGGCCGCCGTGGCGCTGGTATCCGCCCCGCTGTTCCTGGTGTTCATCTTCCTGCGCAAGTACATTATGGCAGGCGTGAGCCGCAGCGGTATCAAAGGTTAAACGACTGGCAACAGTCCTTAACATAATAAATGGAAGGAAGGAAACCACATCATGAAAAAGATCGTATCCGTTCTCCTGTTTCTGGCAATGATGCTCACCATCGTTCCCGGCCTGGCGGAAGCGCCTGTCTATGACGGAAGCGAAGTGACCATCCGCTTCTACAACACCATGGGCACCAACCTGACGCCCGTGCTGGAGGCCTACATCGCCGAGTTCGAGGCGCTGTATCCCAACATCCACGTGGAATACACCAGCGTGGGCAGCTATGACGACGTGCGCGACCAGATCTCCACCGAGATCACCGTCGGCGGCCAGCCCAATATCGCTTACTGCTATCCCGACCATGTGGCGCTGTACAACCTGGCGAAGGCTGTGCGCACCCTGGATGATTTCATTGACAACGACGCCGTGGTCACCCGCGCCGACGGCACCACCGAGACCATGGGCCTGACCGCCGAGCAGAAGGCCGACTTCATCGAAGGCTATTACAACGAGGGCCTGCAGTTCGGCGACGGCCATATGTACACCATGCCTTTCTCCAAGTCCACCGAGGTGCTCTACTACAACAAGACCTTCTTCGAGGAGAACGGCCTGGCCGTGCCCACCACCTGGCAGGAGATGGAAGCGACCTGCGCCCGCATCGTCGAGATCGATCCCAACTCCATCCCCCTGGGCTATGACAGCGAGGGCAACTGGTTCATCACCATGACCGAGCAGCTGGGCACGCCCTACACCAGCGCCACCGAGCCCCACTTCCTGTTCAATACCAAGGAAAACCGCGATTTCGTGTTCCTCTTCCGCGAGTGGTTCCAGGAAGGCTTCGTGACCACCGCCAAGCTGTACGGCGCGTACACCAGCGGCCTGTTCACCAGCAAGGAGCAGACCCGCAGCTACATGAGCATCGGCTCCTCCGCCGGCGCCACCTATCAGCGTCCCCAGAAGGGCGAAGACGGCAATTATCCCTTCGAGGTCGGCATCGCGACCATTCCTCAGGCCGATCCCAACAACCGCAAGGTCATCAGCCAGGGCCCCAGCGTGTGCATCTTCAAGAAGGCCAACGCCCAGGAAGAAGCCGCCAGCTGGCTGTTCGTCAAGTACCTGACCACCAGCGTGGACTTCCAGGCGGAATTCTCGATGGCCTCCGGCTATGTGCCCGTCATCAAGAGCGTGACCAACAACCCCGTGTACGCCGAGTTCCTGGCCAAGGC
>CACWLY010000038.1:30941-51777 GCA_902761825.1 uncultured Eubacteriales bacterium | reverse complement strand
TGCGGAAACCTGCGTAATCAAAGCTGTCGCTGTAGGGATCGACGCCTTTTTCGTCCAGCACGTCCCAGGAAAGCAGCGCGTTGCCCACTTCGTCGGAAGGGAAGCTGAACTGCACGATCACGCCTTCGGGGGATGCCATGGTCATCGCCCGGAGCAAAATGCCGAAACGATTGCGGCTGAGGATGGGGAACACGATGCCGATCGGCCCTGCTCCCAGCTTGGAACGGATATCGGCCGCGATCTGTTCGCAGGTGGCGTAATTGCCCTGCGTGCGGCCGACCACAGCCTCGGTCACCGCCACGATATCCCGGTCATACAGATCAAACTTTTCGGCTTCCGCCGCCTCGCAAACGCTTTTGGTAACCGCTGCCACCAGGTCGTCGCCCTGCTGGAAAACCGGGGTTACGATTCCTCTTGCCGTTACGCCCGTTGTACGCATTTTTCTGCCTCCTTCATTCCGGCCCTGAGGCCGACGCTTCATTATATCGCATTTGCTGATTCTTGACAACCGGCTGGAATTATACGATAATAAAACAGAATGGAGGTTTATGCGCATTGGAGCATCTGATTACGCATGTGGAGCCCGCGAGCCCGGCCTGGCGCTACGGCCTGCGGGAAGGCGATACGCTGCTTTCCATCAACGGCGAAGAGATCATCGACCAGATCGATTACCAGGCGCTGTCCGTGCGCCGGCACGTGATCCTGCATGTGCGCAAAGCCGACGGGCGCGACTGGCATGTCGAGATGGTCAAGCCCGCCGGAAAGCCGCTGGGCCTCGCCTTTGGCGAAAGCATGGAGCTGACGCCGCGCGTATGCCGCAACAAATGCGTTTTCTGCTTCATCGATCAGATGCCTCCCGACTGCCGCCGCTCGCTGTACGTCAAAGACGACGACTGGCGCATGAGCCTGCTGATGGGCAATTTTATCACCATGACCAACATGGACGACCGCGAGTTTGAGCGCGTGGTGAAAAGGCGCGTCAGCCCGCTGTTCATATCGGTGCACGCCGCCGAGCCCGATCTCAGGGTCAGGCTGATGGCCAATCCCGAGGCGTCCAAGCTGCTGGAGCGGCTGACCATCCTCCGGGAGAACGGCATCCGCTTCCACTGCCAGATCGTGCTGTGTCCGGGGCTCAACGACGGCGTTCATCTGGAGCGCACGCTGGAGGCGCTGTCGGACTTCTGCCCCGCCGCCCAAAGCGCGGCGCTGGTGCCCGTCGGGCTGACCAAATACCGTGAAGGGCTGTATCCGCTGAAACCCTATACGCGGGAACAGGCCCGGGAGGTGCTCGCCACCTGCGAGCGCTGGCAGGAACGTTTTCTGCGCCGGTACGGCACGCGCTTTGTATTCCCCTCCGACGAAATGCTTTGCATCGCGGGCTGTCCGCTGCCCGAGGAGGAATACTACGAAAACTATCCGCAGATCGAGAACGGCGTGGGCCTGATGCGGCAGTTCCTGAACGGCCTGATCCGGGCGAAGGAAACCCGCGCGGAAGCCGCGCGTCCCCGCCGGGTGGTGATTCCCTGCGGCGTCAGCATCGCGCCGTACATGCAGCAATGGGTCGACGCCTACGGCCCCGCGGGCGTGCAGGCGCGCGTGCAGGCCATCAAAAACCGCTTTTTCGGCGAGACCATCACGGTGACCGGCCTGCTGACGGGCCGGGATATCCTGGATCAGCTGAATACCGACGGCGCGGACGAGGTGATCCTCTGCCAGGTCACGCTGCGCGAGGCGGGCGATCTGTTCCTGGACGATCTGCCCCTCAGCGAATTCCGCGCCGCCCTGCCCATCCCGCTGACCATCACGCCGAACCGCGGCGACGCGCTGTACGCCGCGCTGCTCGGATCGCAATATAAGGAGACAGAATGAACACCAAACCGCTTGTTGCCATCGTAGGACGCCCCAACGTGGGCAAGTCCACCTTTTTCAATAAAATCGCCGGCCATCGCGTCGCGATCGTCGAGGATATCCCCGGCGTCACCCGCGACCGCATATACGCCGACGTGGAATGGATCGGCCGCGAGTTCACCATGATCGATACCGGCGGCATCGATCCGCGCAGCGACGACGTGCTGCTCAGCCAGATGCGCCGCCAGGCCGAGATCGCCATCGACATGGCGGACGTGATCTGCTTTTTCTGCGACGCACGGGAGGGCATGACGCCGGACGACGAGGAAGTGGCCGCGCTGCTGCGCAAAACGCGCAAGCCCGTGCTGCTGGTCGTCAACAAGCTCGATCATGCGGGCCTGAACGACGTGCTCTATGAATTCTATGGCCTGGGGCTTGGCGAGCCCATCGGGATCTCCGCCGCCAACATGCTGGGGCTGGGCGACCTGCTGGAGGAAATCGTAAAGCGTCTGCCGCCCAAATCCGAAGAAGAGGACGAAACCGACGGCCTGCACGAGATCCAGCTGGCGCTGGTGGGCCGTCCCAACGTGGGCAAGAGCAGCCTGACCAACAGGCTGCTGGGGCAGGAGCGCGTGATGGTGAGCGATATTCCCGGCACCACGCGCGACGCCATCGATACGCACTTTGAAAGCGAATGGGGCGGCCGCTACAACATCATCGACACCGCCGGCATCCGCCGCAAGCGCGCCATCGAGGAGGAATCGCTGGAGCGTTACAGCGTGCTGCGCGCCATCGCCGCCATCCGCCGCTGCGACGTGGCGCTGCTGGTGATCGACGCCGTGGACGGCGTGACCGAGCAGGATACCAAGATCGCGGGCATCATCGCCGACGAGGGCAAGGCCGTGATCGTGGTGGTCAACAAATGGGACATCCCCGAAAAGGACACCGGCACGCTGGAGAAATACCGCAAGGAAGTGCTGGAAGACCTGAAGTTCATGGATTACGCCCCGGTGCTGTTCATCAGCGCCCTGACCGGCCAGCGCGTGCATACCGTGCTGGACGCCGTGGATCAGGCGTACGCCCAGGCCAGCAAGCGCGTGCCCACCGGCATGCTCAACGACGTGCTCGGCGACGCGCAGATCGCCCTGCAGCCGCCCATGAGCGGAGGCCGCAGGCTCAAGATCTACTACGGCACGCAGATCGGCGTATGCCCGCCCACCTTCGCGCTGTTTGTCAACGATGAAAACCTGATGCACTTCGCCTACCAGCGCTATCTGGAAAATCAGCTGCGAAAAGCCTTTGACTTTTCCGGAACGCCGGTCCGTTTCGCGCTGCGTCAGCGCACAAAGGAGGGCAATACATGAGCAAATATCTTTGGCTGCTGCTGATCGCCGTGATTGGCTATCTGCTGGGCAGCGTTTCCACGGGCATCCTGTATTCCCGGTCGCTGGGCCGCGATATCCGCACCGAGGGCAGCAAGAACGCGGGCGCGACCAACATGACCCGCGTGCACGGGCTGGGAAGGGGCCTGCTGACCTTCCTGGGCGACTGCGCCAAGGGCGTGCTCGCCGCGCTGATCGGCAAATGGCTGGGCGGCCAGCTGGGCGCCTGCGTCGGCGGCACCTGCGCGGCGCTCGGGCATATGTGGCCGGTGTTCTTCGGCTTCAAGGGCGGTAAGGGCGTCGCCACCTGCATCGGCGTCGGCCTGGTGACCTATCCTCCCTTCGGCGCCGCCGCGCTGGCCGCGGGCGTCGCCGTGATGCTGATCAGCAAGTACGTATCGCTGGGCAGCATGATGGGCCTGCTCACCTTCGGCGTCTGCGTCGCCGTCCGCTACGGCCTGTGGCCCGTCGGCCTGTGGGGCCTTGCGCTGGCCGCGCTGGTGTTCTGGAAGCACCGCGGCAATATCCAGCGCCTGATACACGGAACAGAAAACAAGATCGGAAAAAAAGCGTAATATACCAACGAGCAGGGAGGACAGCGTATGCGCAAAATGGACGGTTTCACGCGCGGCATCAATCTGGGCGGCTGGCTGAGCCAATGCCGGAACATGACCGAGGAACACCTGAACACCTTTATCACGGAGGACGACCTGAAGGCCATCGCCGAAATGGGCTTCGATCATGTGCGGCTGCCCGTGGATTACACCGCCGTCGAGACCCGGGACGGCGCGCCCATCGAAAGCGGGTTCCGGCACGTGGACGACTGCGTGCGCTGGTGCGCGGAAAACGGCCTGCACCTGCTGTTCGATCTGCACATGACCTACGGCTACACCTTTGATCCCATGCAGAAGGACGCCGACAGGGCCGTGTTTTTCCATGACGAAGCCCTGCAGCAGCGCTTTTTCGCCCTGTGGCGGCGCATCGCCGCCCGGTACGGCAAAAACGAAACCGTGGCTTTCGACCTGCTCAACGAGGTCGTGCTTCCGGAAGTGGCCGAGGCCTGGAACGATATCGCCGACCGCGCCATCGCCGCCATCCGCCCGCTCGCGCCCGAAACCTGGATCCTGGTCGGCGGCGTGCGCTACAATAACGTGGCCAGCGTGCCCATGCTGCGCAGGCCCGCCGACGCGCGCGTGGTGTATAACTTCCACTGCTATGACCCCATGATCTTCACCCATCAGGGCGCGTACTGGGTGCCGCCGGTTCGGGAGGTGCGCGTGCAGTATCCCGATACGATGGAGCATTACGCCGCCGTCGGCCGGTCGGCGGGCAGCACCGTTCCGCTCGCGGATCGGCTGGATACGCTGGGACCGGAATTCTTCGAGTTGCTGTTTGAAGGGGCGGTCAGGCACGCCGAGGAGAATAACGCGCCGCTGTACTGCGGCGAATACGGCGTCATCGATCACGCCGATCCCGCTTCCACCGTGCGCTGGCTGCGGGATATCAACGAGGTCTTTGACCGGCACGGCATCGGCCGCGCGCTGTGGTGCTACAAGCGCATGGATTTCGGCCTGACCGATCCGCATTACGCCGATATCCGCGAGGATATGCTCAAGGCGCTGCGCGTGCGGTAACAGGTTATGCATTTTGTCGACGCGAAAGCGATCCTTTCCTCCGCGAACGGGATGAACGTGTACCGCGGCTGCGAGCACGGCTGCGTGTACTGCGACAGCCGGAGCCGCGTATACGGCATGAAGCATGCGTTCGAGGATATCGAGGTCAAGCGCAACGCGCCGGAGCTGCTGGAGCAGGCGCTGCGCCGCAAAAGGCAGAAGTGCATGATCGCCACCGGCTCCATGTGCGACCCGTACATGCCCTGTGAAAAAGAGCTGCGCGTGACCCGCAGGTGCCTGGAGATCATCGCGCGGTATGGCTTCGGCGCGGCCGTGCAGACGAAAAGCGATCTGCTTCTGCGCGATATCGATCTGTTCGCGCAGATCAACCGTCAGGCGAAATTCGTCGCGCAGATGACGCTGACCACCGCCGACGACGGGCTGTGCCGGATCCTCGAGCCCGGCGTATGTCCCACCGGCCGCCGCGCGGAGGCGCTCGGTATCCTGCGCGGGGAGGGAATCCCCACCGTGGTGTGGCTGAGCCCCTTTCTGCCGTTTATCAACGATACCGAGGAAAACCTGCGCGCGCTGCTGAAAATCTGCGCCGACGTCGGGGCGCGCGGGATCGTCTGCTTCGGCATCGGGGTCACGCTGCGGGAAGGCGACAGGGAGTACTTTTATCAAGCGCTCGACCGGCATTTCCCGGGGCTCAAGCAGCGCTATTGCAGACAATACGGCAACGCCTACGAGGTCGTCAGCGAAAACAACGATAAGCTGATGCGGATTTACGAGGATTTCTGCCGCGCGCACGGCATCCTGTACCGGCCGGACGAGGTGTTTGCGTATCTGCGCGACTTTCCGGCGTCCCGGGATTATACGCAGCTGAGCATGTTTGACTGATCCGAGCGGAGCCAAAAGCTCCGCTTTTTATCTGCCGTTATTGCCTGCGTCAGGTTCCGGCGGGTTGCAGCGGGATACATAAACGATAATATTTTGTAAAGGAAAAGAACTAATTATGTAACATCTGCGCAAAGTACTGTCCTTGACAAGCATGTGCCGAAAAGATACAATAAAACATGTATAAGTAGATTTGTGTTTATAGCGATAAACCATGCTTTGCTGGAGGTATTTGGGATATGCGTTCTTCTGAAAAATGGAAAAGGATTTTGTCCGTCATCCTGTGCGCGGTGCTGATCGTGGTCAGCCTGCCCGCGTTGGCCGCCGATAACACTGCATATGTGGTCGGAAACGCAAAAGTGAACCTGCGCAAATCCTCGTCGCATGCCGCAAAGGTGCTGGGCTCCTATTCTCCGGGCACGCAGGTCACCGTGCTGGCCGAGGGCACAAACTGGACCAAGGTGCGGGTAGACGGCAAAACCGGCTATATGATGACCCAATACCTCTCGACCGCAAAAAGCAAGAACATCATGTATGTGCGCACCTATACCGGCGTAAAGCTGCGCCTGCGCGAGCGCGCAACGGTATTCAGCGATATCCTGGGCGCGTACAGCCCCGGAACGGCCGTCGTCGTGCTGGATCGCGGCTCGGCCTGGACCAAGGTGCGCGTGAACGGCCAGGTGGGCTATATGGGCAGCCAATACCTGTCCTCCACCAAACCGTGATCTTTTCCGAAAATACAAAGACCTCTGTTTTCAAAACGAAAACAGAGGTTTTTATATGGCGCGGGCCTGCAAATGACAGCGCGATCAGCCGTCCAGCTCGGCCCATTCGGCGTAGAGGGCGTCGATCTTTTCCTGCAGAGCGTCCTTTTCGGCCTGCAGCTCGCCCAGCTTCACATAATCGCTGGCGTTTTCCTCGATCTGCGCGTCGATGGCCTCGCTCTGCTGCTCCAGCTTGGCGATTTCCCGCTCTATCACGCCCATGCGGCGCTCGGTCCTGCCGTCCTTGCGGGCCGACTGACGCTTCTCGGCCTTTTCAGCCTTTTCCTGCTGGCGCTGAGCGCTCTTTTCGGCGGCCTGCCGAGCTTCCTTCGCTTCCAGCTCGCGTTCGCGGATGAAGCGGTATTTCTTGTAGCCGCAGTCGTAATTGCGCAGCTCGCCTTCGTCGAGTTCCCAGATCCGGGTGGCGAAACGGTTGACGAAATACCGGTCGTGGCTCACGATCAGCAGCGTGCCTTCAAACTGGTCGACCGCCGATTCGATCCATTCGCGGCTGTCCAGGTCGAGGTGGTTGGTGGGCTCGTCCAGGATCAGCATATTGACGGCGCTGTTCATGAGCATGCACAGCTTGAGCCGCGCGCGCTCGCCGCCGCTTAGCTGGGATACGCGCTTGAACTGATCCTCGCCGCGGAAGCGGTACGCGCCGAGACGGTTGCGCGCCTGCTGCGGCTCGCAGCCGAGCTCGTACAGCAGCGTATCGTAGAGCGTGCGCTCGGGATGCTCGAACGTGATCTGCTGGGGCAGATAGGCCGCGCGCACGGAAGGGCCGAACTCGATCACGCCGTCGTCGGGCGTTTCCTCGCCAAGCAGTATTTTGAGCAGCGTAGTCTTGCCCGCGCCGTTCGCGCCCACCAGCGCGACGCGCTCGCCGCCGCCGCGGATGGTCTGGGTCACGTTTTCAAAGAGCAGACGGCTGCCGAAGCCCTTTTTCAGCCCTTTGATGCGCAGCGCGTAGTCCGCGCGGAAAGGCGCCGTGGGAAAACCGAGATCGAGCCGCTCTTCCTTTGTCGGTTTTTCGGTCTGCCGGAGCCACTCGATCCGGCGGCGGATGGCGACCACGCGCCTGTAGGTCTTGTCCATGCCGCTGTACGCCCATGCGCTCAACTGATCCGCGGCTTTTTCAAGCTGCGCGATCTTGGCCTGCTCTTTTTCATACTGCTTCATCTGCAGCTTATAGCGGGCTTCCTTTTCCACCACGTAATAGCTGTAATTCCCGCTGTAAAACTCCACCCCGCCGTGGTCCAGCTCCACGATGCGCGTCACGGTGCGGTCGAGAAAATACCGGTCGTGGCTCACGGCCAGCACGGTGCCCTTGTAATGATCCAGATAGTTTTCCAGCCACTCGATGGAATCCATATCCAGATGGTTGGTGGGCTCGTCCAGCAGCAGGATATCGGTTTCCCGCAGGATCATCACGGCCAGGCGGATGCGGGTCTGCTCTCCGCCGCTGAGGGAGGAGAAGGGCTGCTGGCGCTGGGCGGGGGAAATGCGAAGGCCGTTGGCGACCTTGCTGAGCCGCGTCTCGCAGTCGTATCCGCCGAGCATGTCAAAGCGCATGGTCAGCGCGTCGTATTTTTTCAGCAGCGCTTCGCTGTGCTCGCCGTTGTCCATGCGCAGGCGGATTTCCTCCAGCTCCCGTGAAACCTGCATCACATCGGCGAAGGCCGCGCCTTCCGGAACCTCGGCCAGCTGGCTGATATAACCGATCCGGCGTCCCTGCGGGATGGCGATAAAGCCCTTGTCGGGCTGAAGCTCGCCGGTCATAATGCGCAGCAGCGTGGTCTTGCCCGCGCCGTTGGGACCGAGCAGGCCAACGCGTTCGCCGGCCTCCACCTGGAAGGATACGTCGTCCAGCACCACGCGGTCCTGTTCAAAGGATTTTTCAATTCCGGAAATGACGATTTCAGCCATGACGGACCTCGGTTAATCAATAAAATGCATACAAGAAATTATAACACAGATCGCTGCTTGTGGCAAATGCCGCGGCATGCTATAATAAAACCAACATATTGAATGGGGGATAAGCTGATGAAGATCTTTATTTCCGCCGATATCGAAGGCACGACGGGCATTTGCCATTGGGACGAAACCGAAAAAAATCACGCCGACTGGAAATACTTCAGCGATCAGATGACCAAAGAGGTCGCGGCTGCCTGTCAGGGAGCCATGGACGCGGGCTGCGAGGATATCGTCGTCAAGGACGCGCATGATTCCGCCCGCAACATCGATCCCCGGGGTCTGCCGGAGTGCGTGCGCCTGCACCGCGGCTGGGCCGGGCTGCCGGGCAGCATGATGATGGGCATTGACAATAGCTTTGACGGCTGCGTTTTCACCGGCTATCACAGCGGCGCGGGCTGGGCGACAAGCCCGCTGTCCCATACCATGAACACGAGCCTGAGCGCTGTGAAAATCAACGGCGAGCGCATCTCCGAAATGACCATCAACGCGCTGATGGCCGCGTATTACGGTGTTCCGCTGCTGTGCGTGACCGGCGATAAGGGCATCTGCGACGCGGCAAAGGCCGCGAATCCCAATATTGAGACGGTGCCGGTAAACGAGGGCTGCGGCAACGGCGTACTCTCCCTTCATCCCGACGTCGCCATCCGCCGCATCCGCGAGGCCGTGGCCCGGGCGCTCCGCAAGAGCGATCGCCAAAGCATGCTGTATCCCATGCCCGCGCATTTCAGCGTCGAAATCTGCTATAAAAACCACCAGTCCGCCAACAGTTCTTCCTGGTATCCCGGCGTCCGCCGGATCGACGATACCACCGTGGGCTTTGAAAGCGACGACTATATGGAAGTCCTGCGGACGTTCAAGTTTATCCTCTGATCTGATACTGTTTTTCTTACAAGGATCTATTCGCGAAGGATGAATGAAAAGCAGGGAGAACGACGAAGGCGCTGCCCTCGTCGTTCTCCCTGATATTCATTCACCCTTAATGAAGGAAAAATACCTTTTGTATTTATTCGAGCCACAGAGAATCCAGATACGCCATGCGGTCTGTCAGGAACGTGCGGATGAATTCAATGTTCTCGTGAAAGTCCTCGCCGGTTCTGACCGGGAATTTGGGATCGTTGAACGTGCGCCAGCGATCGAAGTTCATATCGGCGGCGCTGCTCAGCATTTCCTCGTAAGCGCTCAGCGACATCAGCCCGCCGGTATCCTCGCTGGGCTCGGCCAGCCCGAGGATCACCTCCAGGCAGGGGCGGAAGCGGTTGCGGTACGCCTCTTTCACGGCTTCCTGAAAATCCGCGTGGGCGTACAGCTTGGGGAACCAGTAAAACCGCTCGTAATCGTCCACCGCGGTCATGAGCCCTTCGCCGCTGGGCAGGTTGCGCTCCCGGTAATAGCTTGCGGTATAGTTGCCGTAGGCGATATCGTAATCCCATACCGGGCCGAAGTACAGCTTATCGCTCACGTCGTCGGTGTATTTGTACAGATAAAAGCTGGATTTGTTCCCGTCCACGTTTTTGGTGATTTCTTCCACCAGGTATTTCCCCACCAGCGAAGACATATCGGCGATATCGCTGTAATGCTTTCCGGTATCGGGATCGATGCCGTCCTCCGCCCATACCGCGTTTTCAAAACTCTGCACCAGGGGCCGGATATACTGCATCTGGGCTTTGCTGATATATTCGGGCGATTTGACCAGAACGGCCTGGCCGTGGTTGGTCACGAAACCGCTGGCCGAGGAGGTATAGCGGTCCTTGAGCTCGAGCTGCAGCAGATATCCGCCCGAGACCTCTTCCGGCACGTTCGGGATATCGTAGTATTTGGCCGTGTTCCGCCGGTATTCGTTGGTGCCGAGGCGCTTGTACCTGCTCAGGTCTTTTTCGTTCAGCTTTTCGGTGGCCTTTTCCAGATCGTACACCGCGATGCGGTTTTTCTGAATCTGTATTTTCTCGCAGAAAATATACGTGCCGTAATAAACGGTGTTGACATATACCTCGGCAAAGCGGTATTCGCTGGTGTTCGCCATGCCAGCCGCCGCGGCGAGATCAAAGGTCATCGCGTTGCGGATCATGGCGTTGTCGCGATAGCTGGCGATCAGCAGCCAGGTCTTGGCCGAAGGCATGCCCAGCATCGGCGCGCTCTCGTTCAGCTTGATATGAAAGGATTTTTTGTAGGGATAGAAGGAATAGTTGCCGCGCACGCGGATGTATTCAAAATCGTTGCCGAAGGCGGGACGGCCGTTCTGATCCAGCACGTACAGCGAGCCCGGCTCATGATTGCGCTTGCTTTCGGATATGTAATCGATTTTGCCCGACTGCGTCCTGATATAGACGCTCGCGGTGTTTGACGACTGCATCACGTGCACCTGGTAGATGCTGCCGCCGTTTGATATGGTCACCGTTTCGCCGGGGACAAACACGCCGGTAACGCTGTCGTTTTCCACCGTGACCCCGTCGGCCTCAAAGCTATCGGCCCCGGTAAAATGCACGCGCAGATTCCGCGCGTCGATCCCGGCGGGCAGATACAGATAGCGGGTGGCGTCGCCGCGCTTGTACCATTGCACGGCGCCCTCGGGCAGGCTGCCGTCGGCGGGCGTCTCCGCGCTGCCGTCCCAGACGTAAAGCCGGTTGATCTCCCTGGCCTGGGCAAACAGGGGCAAAGAGAGCAGCAGGCAGATCAAAGCAATAAAACAAACATGCTTGCGCATGAACGCGTCCTCCATCATCAACTTGCCTTCAGTATACCATACGGCGCAAAAACCCGCAAGAAAATGAAACGAAAACCTTGATTCTGCCGTCAAATGCATGATAATTTACCGGATAGGACATTTGTATTCGGGCGCATAATATGATATAATACACGACGGCTTATTTCAAATCCAGCTTTTTCCGGAGGGTCTCAGATGCCAACCACGTCTTTCGATAAAGAATCCATCAAACAATCCATCATCGGCAAGGTGCAGCGCTACAGCGGCCGCACGCTGGCCGACGCCACCGACCAGCAGATTTATCAGGCGGTGGCTTCCACCATCCGCGATCAGATCATGCAGAAATGGGTGACCGCCCGCGAGCAGGACAAAACCTACATGGGCAAGCGCCTGTATTATCTGTCCGTCGAGTTCCTGACCGGCCGCAGCCTGCACTGCAACGCCGTCAACCTGTGCAGCATGGAGAACGTGCGCGAAGCCCTGATGGATCTGGGCATCAACTGGCGTCATGTTTTCCGCGAGGAGCCCGAGCCCGGCCTGGGCAACGGCGGCCTTGGCCGCCTGGCCGCCTGCTTCATGGACAGCCTCGCGTCGCTGGGTATGCCCGCGATGGGCTGCACCATCCGCTATGAGTACGGCCTTTTCCGTCAGCGGCTGGTGGACGGGCAGCAGGTGGAAATGCCCGATAACTGGCTGGAGAACGGCAACGTATGGGAGGTTGCCGCTCCCGACGACACCATGGAAGTGCGCTTCGGCGGGCATGTCGAGAGCTATGAGATCGGCGGCCGCACCAATTATGAAGTGCGCGATACGCATACCGTGCTTGCCGTGCCCTATGATATGCCGATTGCCGGCTACGACAACGATACCGTCAACACGCTGCGCATGTGGCGCGCCCGCAGCCCCCGCGAGGAACTGAACTTCGGCGCTTTCTCCAGCGGCGATTACGACAAGGCGCTGGAGCGCGACCTGGCCAACATCATCTGCAAGGTGCTCTATCCCGAGGATAACCACGCCGAGGGCAAGCGCCTGCGCCTGATCCAGCATTATTTCTTCACCAGCGCCACGCTGCAATACGCGGTGAAGGATTTCAAGCGCCGCTTCGGCACGCGCTTCAACCTGCTGCCCGAAAAGATCACGGTGCAGATCAACGACACGCATCCCGGGCTTGCGATCCCCGAGCTTATGCGCATCCTGATGGACCAGGAGGGCCTCGGCTGGGATGAAGCGCAGGCCATCGTGTGCAAGACCATCGCTTACACCAACCATACCGTCATGAGCGAAGCGCTGGAAAAATGGCCGCAGCAGATGGTGCGCGATCAGCTGCCCCGCATCTATATGATCCTGGAAGAGATGAACCGCCGCCTGTGCGACCGGCTGTGGAACGCTTATCCCGGCGATTGGGACCGCATCGCGCACATGGCGATCCTGGCGTACGATCAGGTGCATATGGCGAACCTGTGCGTCGCGATGAGCTATGCCGTAAACGGCGTCAGCAAGCTGCACGGCGAGATCCTGAAAAACACTACCTTCCACGATTATTATACGCTGATGCCCGAGAAGTTCACCTATATTACCAACGGCATCACGCATCGCCGCTGGCTGATGGCCTGCAATACGCATCTGCGCAAGCTGATCACCGAAGCGATCGGGGATAAATGGTACAAGGAACCCCAGGCGCTGGAGGAGCTGCTGCCCTTCGCCGACGACAAGGCTTTCCGCGAGCAGTTCCAGAAGGTCAAGCAGTTCAACAAGCATCAGTTCAACAACATGCTGTTCCAGCGTCAGGGCATGCGCGTGGAAGAGGATTATATGTACGACGCGCAGTGCAAGCGCCTGCACGAGTACAAGCGCCAGCTGCTCAACGCTCTGCATATCCACGTGCTGTATAACCGCATCATGGACAATCCCAATTACACCATGGTGCCGCGCGTGTTCATCTTCGCCGCCAAGGCCAGCCCGGGCTATTACAAGGCCAAGCTGATCATCCGCTATATCCTGGCCCTCGCGAAGCTGATCGAAAAGTCGCCCCGCGCCCGGCAGATGCTGCGCGTCGTGTTTGTGGAAAACTACGACGTGACGGCGGCAGAAGCCATCATGCCCGCCACCGAGCTCAGCGAGCAGCTTTCCACCGCCGGCAAGGAAGCCAGCGGCACCGGCAATATGAAGTTCATGATGAACGGCGCGCTCACCATCGGCACGCTGGACGGTGCAAACGTCGAGATCAGCGAACAGGTGGGCATGGAAAACATCTATATCTTCGGCATGCGCGCCGAGACTGCGGGCGCGCTGGAGCGCGAAGGCGGCTATAACCCCATGAACGTGTTCGAGCAGAACGCCGAGATCCGCCGCGCACTGATGCAGATGATCGACGGCACGCTGATGCCCGAGAGCCCCACCGCGCTGCAGGCGCTGTATCATGACCTGATGTTTGACGATCGCTACTTCGTCATGAAGGACTTCGGCAGCTATTCCATGGCGCAGCACCGGGTCAATGAGGATTACCAGAACCGCGACAAGTGGCTGCGCATGGCGGTGATCAATACCGCCAAGTCCGGCGTGTTCGCTTCCGACCGCACGATCCGGGAATACAACGAAAAGATCTGGCATCTGATATAACATCATAAAAAACACACAGGAAAAGAGGGGCCGGACCGGCCCCTCTTTACGCCCGGGCATATTTATACTATTCTCAATCTAAAATCTTATCATCTTTGGTCAACGTAGCGCTGCTACGCCTCCCTCCATTCAGCTTAGCCAGGGCGAAAAATCCATCCCAAATCTGATAATCTTTTATACTGAGAATAGTATTACCTGTTTTTGTAGCTTCCGCACATGCTTTCATCGGCGGCCTCGCCGGTATACGCCATAGGCGTGGGCTCAACCTGGATCCGTTCCAGGCTGCAGCGGCCTTCCTTGTCGTGATACTTGCAGCTGACCACGCTGCATTCGATGCTCTGATGGCCGGTATCGGAATGAGGCATAGGAATCCTTCCTTTCTGATCATAAAGCGAACGCGGCAGCTTCTCGCGCGCGAAACTGCCCGGGAGGGCATGCGCGCGGCCTGAAAGGCGCGAGGGCGCTTGCCTGTCCCGTCGGACGGCTGCGCCGCAGGCTGAATCATGGCAGCGGTCATAGCTCCCTTTTCTGCGTCCGTTTTCAGTATGTCCGGGAGCGTTCCCGGTATTCCGGCAAAAACTGCCAGCGGACGCGTTCGGCCGCATTTGCTATTTTTGCCCGGTTTGTGCTATAATATATATCCTTGCAATCTGAAAGGGAAAGGAGAGGATACGCATGTTTGTGTACTATTGCAAAAAATGCAAGCGGGATAGCTCCACGCAGGTATGCGAGTACTGCGGCACGCCGCTGGCAGCCTCTCCGCAGAATACGCGCTTCAAATGGCGGCATATCCGCACGCCGCTGGGGGATACGCCCACGCTGCTCGAAGCGGTCAAGCTGCTGGTGCTGACGGAGGTTTCGCTCCTGCTGCTTGTTTTCCTGGGCGAACTGATCTTTTCGCCCGATAAGCGGGCGGCCGTCACCATGTTCGCGACCAGCGGCATCCTGCCCAGCGCGCTGATTTTCGGTTTCGCGGGGATCGCGCTGGTATGCCTCGCACTGGCGCTGCAGGGGCGGGAAGAATTGCATTTTGTGCTGGATAACCGCGGCGCGCACGTGCAGACCTGGATCAAGCCGAGCCGGATCAAATGCTTCGCAAGATTCGTGCCCTATGAAACGTATAATATCGCCGTTGATCCCGAGGGGAATCAGCGCATGCTGATCTCCGAAACGCATATCCTGTGGAGCGATGTGTGCCGCATGGAGATCCGCCGCCATGCCTGCCGCATCGATCTGTACCGCCCCGCGAGCTTCCGCTTCATGAGCGTCTATCCGGACCGGCAGGAGCTGGAAGCAATCGAAAACTATACCAAGAGCAAACTGCAGAAGCTGGTCAAAAGATGATCGGTGGAGAGACAAAGCCCGGCTTCCTGTGCATGGGTAATACTATTATTTTTCTAAGAACCATGATGCAAATGGTCAAATAAGACAAGAAGCACCGTTTTTCCGCGAAACAAGGAGGAAAAACGCGCTTTCTTTGGGAAAAGAAAGCTGAGCAAAGAAACCTGCGTTTGGGGCCGCTCCTGCTGCAACGCTTTCCGCCAACTGGCTAATATGTCAGCAACCGCTCCCGGGCAGGCCAGCTTCGCTGGCCGACTGTGCGCGAAGCGCACAGTGAACAAGAGCGTTTTTCCAGAAAAACAAACGAGCTTGTTTTTCTGGGAAAACGCCCTTGTTCTTTATGCCCGGGAGCTTGCTTGTCCCCAAAGGCCAAACAGGCGGAAGCAAGTCTGGTTTACACTCGGCGCTCCGACGCCGGGATGGGTCCAGGGGTTTCGAGCGCCCGGAAAAACTGCCCTTGGGCCGTTTTTCAGCGAGAAACGGGCCGGAAGGCCCCGGACTCAGGCGGGCCCTGGCGAAGAGCTCGAGAGCGAGGAGCTCTCGAACGTTCTCTTTTGTGTCTTAATTCGTCATTCGCATCATGGCTCTTAGAACGCAAATAATACAAAAAACAGACTGCCGAAAGACAGCCTGTTTTTTTGACGGTATGCTTTATCTGCTTCCCTGATCGTAGGGGATGCCTTCTGCTTTGGGAGCGGCGCTGTTCTTGGAGAAGAAGATCAGCACGACCAGCGAGATGATATAGGGCAGCATATTGTAGACCGTGCTGGGGAGGTTGAGGGACGAGAGCAGGTCAAAGCCGGTGTACACATTGCTCAGCGCGCGGAAGAAACCGAACAGCATGGCTGCCAGGGCGATGCGGAAGGGCTTCCAGCCGCCGAAGATCATAACGGCCAGGGCCAGGAAACCGAAGCCGGCCACGCCGTTTTCAAACTTCCATTCGGACACGCCGGCGGTGATATACACCAGGCCGCCCAGGCCGCCAAGAAGGCCGGAGATCATTACGCCCGCGTAGCGCATCTTGTACACGTTGATGCCCACGGAGGCCGCCGCCTGCGGATGCTCGCCGCAGCTCATCAGGCGCAGGCCGAAGCGGGTTTTATACAGCACCACGTAGGCCAGGATCAGAAGGCACAGCGCCAGCGGCATGAACCAGTTGAATTCATAGCCGTCCATGATCAGGAAAGCCTTCTTGGCGGAGATATACTGCAAAGTGGACGAGGGATTGTTGGGGTTGGCGGAGGTATTGATGGCCTTCACGATGACCGTCGCGGCCGCCGTTCCCAGCAGGTTCATGGCCGTGCCGACCAGCGTCTGGTCCGCCTTGAAATTGACGGCGGCGACTGCCAGAAGCAGGGAATAGAGAATGCCCAGCACCATCGCGGCCAGGATCGAGAGCAGGATGACGATAATGGCGCTTGCGCCCGCGGGCATTGCGCTCATCACCAGCGCGCCGCCCAGCGCGCCGAATACCATGATGCCTTCCAGACCGATGTTGATCACGCCGCTGTGCTCGGAGAAGCAGCCGCCGAGGGCCACCAGCATCAGCACGGAGGTAAAGACCAGGGTGTATTGAATCAGCAGGATCATGAATTGCTCCCTCCTTTCGCGGCGTTCTTTTGTTCAGCGCGGCGATCGAGCCACTTGTTGACCGTGAGCTTGAAGAACAGCACGAAACCGCAGAAGTAGATGATCAGGGAGGAGATCAGGTTGGATATTTCGGCGGGGTATACCTGCTTGTTCAGCTGCGCGCCGCCGTCGGTGATGTGCTGGATGAAGAAGCTGGAGAAGATCGCGCCCAGGGGATGCAGACCGCCCAGGAAGGCGGCGGCAATGCCGTTGAAGCCCATCGCGGGCACGGAGGACTGCGTGCAGCTCCATTCTTCAAAACCGGTCAGGTAGAGCATGGAAGCGCCGATACCGGCCAGACCGCCGGCGATCGCCATGGTCAGGATGATGTTGGTGCGATCCTGCATGCCGCAGTACTTGGCGGCGTTTTTGTTGAGGCCCGTGGCGCGAAGCTCGTAGCCCAGCTTGGTCTTGGTCAGCAGGATCCAGATGCCCAGCGCCAGCAGGATGGCCAGCGGGACGGCCAGGCCCACATACTTGTTGTTGTTGAACAGTCCGTTGATGCCCAGCTGGGGCAGCACGGCCTCGGGATGCGCCACCGTGGTCGCGACGCCGTTTTCCATCACCACTTTTTTGGTGATTTCATACGTGTATGGGCTTGTGGGGTTTTTGACGTTGCTCAGCAGGGTGTTGACCAGGTACAGGGAGATCCAGTTGAGCATGATGCAGCTGATGACCTCGTTTACGTTGCGGTAAGCCTTCAGCGCGCCGGAGAGCGCGCCGATGAGGGCGCCCGCCAGCACGGCGACCAGCATGCAGGGCAGCCAGTGCCAGCCCAGGCCCACGGCGCAGTAGATGCACGCGCCCGCGCCGGCCACATACTGTCCGGCGGCGCCGATGTTGAACAGGCCGACCTTGTAGGCGAAGAGCACGCTCAGGCTGCACATCAGCAGGGGAGCGGTCTTGACCATGGTGTTGCCCATATTTTTGAGCTGGGTGGAACGCTTGCTGTAGTTCAGGAAGTTTTTGATGATATCCATGATGGCTTCGCCCGCGCCTGACGGGTTGATGATCAGCAGGGCGATGAAGCCTACCAGCAGACCCAGCAGGATGCACAGCAGGGAGGACAGAAGCGTCTGCACCGCCGGTTTGCGCAGGATGGAATTCTTGCTTTGCATGCCTTACGCCTCCTTCCGTTTCGCGCCGGCCATGTACAGGCCCATTTCTTCGGGTGTGGTGGTCTTGGGATCCAGTTCGCCTACGATCTCGCCCTCGTACATGACCAGGATGCGGTCGGACACGTCCAGCACCTCGTCCATTTCGAGGGAGACCAGCAGCACGGCCTTGCCCGCGTCGCGCTGGGCGACAATCTGCTTGTGGATATACTCGATCGCGCCCACGTCCAGGCCGCGCGTGGGCTGCACGGCGACCAGCAGCTTGGGATCGCGGTCGATCTCGCGGGCGATGATGGCCTTCTGCTGGTTGCCGCCGGACATGCTGCGGGCGGTGGTGATCGCGCCTTGACCGGAGCGGATATCATACTGCTCGATCAGATCGTCGGTGTATTTGCGGATGTTCTTGCGGCGCAGGAAGCCGGTCTTTGTAAATACCGGCTCAAAATAGCGCTGCAGAACGATGTTGTCCTCCAGGCTGTAATCCAGCACCAGGCCGTGCTTATGCCGGTCTTCCGGGATATGGCTCATGCCCATGATGCTGCGCTTGCGGATGGGCGTTTTTGTGATATCCTGGCCCATCAGCGTGATCTTGCCGGATACAAGCGGCTCCAGGCCCGTGAGGCCGTAAACGAACTCGGTCTGGCCGTTGCCGTCGATACCGGCGATGCACACGATCTCGCCCGCCCGGACCTCGAAGGATACGTTCTTGACGGCGTTGTTATGGTGCGCGCGGGAGGCCACGGTCATGCCCTCGATCTTCAGGATCACGTCTCCCAGCTGCTGGGGCTTTTTCTCGACGTGGAAATTGACGTTGCGGCCCACCATCATGGCGGAAAGATCGGCCATCGTGACGTCCTTGGTGTTTACGGTGCCGATGTACTTGCCCTTGCGCAGCACGGTGCAACGGTCGGCGACGGCCATGATCTCGGCCAGCTTATGGCTGATGAACAGGATGCTCTTGCCTTCCGCAGCCAGGTTTTTCATGATCTGCATCAGCTCGTCGATCTCCTGAGGCGTCAGCACCGCGGTGGGCTCGTCGAAGATCAGGATCTCGTTGTCGCGGTACAGCATCTTGAGGATCTCGGTGCGCTGCTGCATGCCGACCGTGATATCGGATATTTTGGCGTCCGGGTCCACCTGCAGGCCGTATTTCTGGCTCAGCTCCAGCACGCGCTTGCGCGCTTCCGCCTTGTGCAGCAGGCCGCATTTGCCCACGGGCTCCACGCCCAGAATGATGTTGTCCAGCACGGTAAAGCATTCCACCAGCTTGAAATGCTGGTGCACCATGCCGATGCCCAGGGCGTTTGCGTCGTTGGGGTCGCTGATCTTTACTTCCTTGCCGTCCTTTTTGATGATGCCTTCCTCCGGCTGGTACAGGCCGAAGAGGACGCTCATCAGCGTGGATTTGCCCGCGCCATTCTCCCCCAGCAGGGCGTGGATCTCGCCCTTGCGGAGCTGCAGCGTGATGTCGTCGTTTGCGATGATGCCGGGAAAGCGCTTGGTGATATGCAGCATTTCTATGGCGTATTGTTCGCCCTGCTGCCGCGTCTGCTCATTTCCCAAAGTGCATACCTCCCTTTTGCTGAAATAAAAAGAGAAATGCAGAAACCCTGCTTTTTCTGACAAAAACCCCCGCGGAGACACGGGGGCTTTTGTCAAAAATCCGGGAATGCGCGGAGCATCCCCGGATCCTTGTTTTACTTCACGGTGCCCAGATCGTTCACGGTGATGGCGGTGGCGGGCATGGCGTCGATGGCGGCGGAGACGGTCACGTCACCGGCGAACATCTTGGCGACCAGCGCGGCATAGTCATCAGCGGTGAAGCTGTCGGAGAACTGGGTGGTGGGAGCAATCTGCACATAGTTGGTGGCGGGATCGTTGCCAACCAGGCCCAGATTGTCGATCTTGCCGCCGTAGTTGTCCCACTCGCCGGCCTTGATGCCGCTCAGCAGGGTATCCACGGTAGCGGCCAGGCCCTTCATGGCGCTGGTCACGGTCAGGCCTTCGCCGTACAGACCGTTGATGGTGGCAGCCTGGTCGACGTCGACGCCGATGACCTTGCCGCCTTCAACCTTCGCGGCAGCCTCGCCGGCAGAGGTGAAGATACCGCCGCCGCAGGCGAACACGACCTGCACGCCCAGGGTCTGATACCAGTTGTCCATGTACGCGGTGATGTCGGCGTCGCCATAGAACTGGTTGCCGTACACGTACTCGACGGTCACTTCGTTCGCGATGCCCAGCTCTTCAGCAGCGGCGTTGGCGCCCTGCACGAAGCCGAAGCCATAGCGAACCACGGCGGGAACGGCCATGCCGCCCAGGAAGCCCAGGTGCTTGTAGCCCAGCTTCACGGCAGCGTAACCGGCCATATAGCCGCACAGCTCTTCCTGATAAACGGCGCAGTACACGTTCTGAGCCACTTCAACGCCCTCGCCCAGATCGCCCGCGCTCACGTCCAGAGCCACAAACTTCACTTCGGGATACTCGCCCTGCACTTCGGCGATCGTGCCGCCGAAAGCGTAGCCGGGCATAACCAGCACGTTGTAGCCTTCGTCGTCGGCTTTTTCCACCATGGCTACGCGCTCGGCAGTGCTGTCGCCGGCGGGCTTATAGTAGGTGAAATCGATCCCGTTGGCTTCGCACCAGGCTTTGGCAGCCTCGTATGTGGTCTGGTTGAAGGACTGGTCGGTGATGTCGCCATAGTCGGTGATCATCGCGACACGCATGTCCTCAGCGGAAGCAACAGCCATAACGGACAGCGCCATCATGGCGGCCAGGAGAAGAGCGATAAACTTCTTCATTTCCAGGTTCCTCCTTCAGATATTGCGCGCTGTAAAAAGCGCATAACTATTACACCCTTTTTTTGGTGTGTATACATTATATCAAATTCAACGCCCGATGAAAAGTGAAAAATAATAAATTTTTTATTACACTTTTTGGCTGCGCGGACAAG
>CACWLY010000038.1:0-30855 GCA_902761825.1 uncultured Eubacteriales bacterium | reverse complement strand
TTAACCGTTTTCCGGGGAATGCGCCGCGATCGCCGGCATTCTTATCCGATCATCGCGTCCACCATGCGCTGCAAATCGTTCTCCCTGCGCTCGATATCCCGGAGCAGGGCGATCTGCGCGCGCGAGCGGACCAGGTTATGATCCGGCGAACTGATCTTCCAGTAAGCGTCGCCGCTCAGATAATCGGTCAGGAAGCGCGCCGCCAATTCTCCTGTCATCGCGTAAATGCCCAGCGGCAGACGGCGCAGCTCTTCCCGGGAGAGTATGCCGTTGGTTTCCTCGATGAATCCCCGGGTGAAAGCCTCGGTCTTTTGCATGTCCAGGCTGATTTTGGACGTGTCGCGCTCGTCCTCCGCCGCGGTATTGCCGCCGAAGCGGATGGCGTCGCCGTAATCGTAGAGCGAGGAGCCCGGCATTACGGTGTCCAGATCGATCACGCACAGCGGTTCGCCGGTTTTTTTGTCCAGCATCACGTTGTTGGATTTGGTGTCGTTGTGGGTGACGCGCAGGGGCAGCACGCCTTCGTCGATCAGGCGCACGATGGCGCAGAGCTTCTCCCGTCTTTCGAGCAGGAAAGCGATCTCGGCTCCGACTTCATGCGCGCGCCCTACTTTATCGGCGCGGATGGCCGCGTCCAGCTGCCCGAAGCGCTTGGCGGTGTTATGAAAATCCGGGATGGATTCGTACAGCTCCGCCGCCGGGAAATCGGAAAGCAGCCGCTGGAACGCGCCGAAGCCGCGGCCGACCTGATAGAACGCGGCGGCGTCCACGGCGTCGTAGGCAAAGGCGTCGGTGATGAACGCGTAGGCGCGCCAGCAGCCGCCTTCCGCGTCGAACCACAGCAGGCCGTTTTCCCGCGTGGGGATGATCTCCAGCACCCGGCGTTCCGGATTTTCCCCGCGGGCGAGCAGGGCCTGACGCAGGTGCGCGGTCACCCGGGCGATGTTGTCCATCATGGGCGCGGGCTCTTTGAAAACATAGGTGCTGACGCGCTGCAGGATGTATTCATGCCGCGCACCCCGATCGTCGCAGATCAGATGGTACGTGCGGTTGATGTTCCCGGAATGCATTTCCTCGCCCGATACGGGCGTTCCTTCAAAAGAGAAATGACTTGCGGCAGCGGCGATTATCTCATTCAGCATAAGCTCATCCTTTGTATCCGTGGGGGTTCATTTGCTGCCAGTGCCAGGCGTCGCGGCACATGTCCTCCAGCGTGCGCGCAGCCTTCCAGCCCAGCACGCGCAGCGCCTTGGAGGCGTCGGCATAGCTTTCGGGCAGGTCGCCCGGGCGGCGGGGAGCGTCCTCCTTGTTCAGCGTCAGGCCGTTGACCTTTTCAAAGGCGTGCACGACCTGGTAAACGCTGTAGCCCTCGCCTGTGCCGAGATTGAAGATTTCAACGCCCCGGTGGTTCATCGCGTATTCCAGCGCTTTTACGTGGCCCTCGGCCAGATCCATCACGTGCAGGTAGTCGCGCACGCAGGTGCCGTCGGGCGTGGGGTAGTCGTTGCCGTACATGCTCAGGCGGTCGCGCACGCCCGCGGCGGTCTGGCAGATGAAGGGCATCAGGTTGTTGGGGATGCCGCTGGGATCTTCGCCGATCAGGCCGCTTTCATGCGCGCCGACGGGGTTGAAATAGCGGAGCAGCACCACGGTCCATTCGGGGTCGGAAACGACCAGATCGTTCAGAATCTGCTCGATCATGGATTTGGTCCAGCCGTAGGGGTTGGTACAGGTGCCCTTCTTCATTTCTTCCTTATAAGGAGGCTGGTTTTCCTCGCCGTATACCGTGGCCGAGCTGGAAAACACGATGCGCTTGACGCCGTGCGCGCTCATGCAGCGGCAGAGCGTGATGGCGGAATTGATGTTGTTTTCATAGTAATCCAGGGGGATGCGCACCGATTCGCCCACGGCCTTGAGCCCGGCAAAGTGCACCGCGGCATCGATTTTTTCGCTGTCCAGCACGCGGCTGACAGCTTCGGCGTCGCAGCAGTCGCCTTCGTAGACGGTTACTTTTTTGCCGGTGATCTTTTCCACGCGGCGCAGCGCTTCGGGGCTGCTGTTGGCATAGTTGTCCAGCACCACCACTTCATGCCCGGCGTCAAGCAGGGCGACGCAGGTATGGGAGCCGATAAAACCGGCGCCGCCGGTCAGCAGAAATCGCATGTCATGTTACCTCCCTTTCCAGATATATTCAGTATAGTATCTCCCGCGGTATCTGTCAAATGCAAACCCGGATATTTTCCCGAATAATGTTTTACGGTTTCGGGCTGCACAAACGCGAAAAAACTGGTATAATGGAGAAGAAGAAGAGAGGAGGGCTTGGCCGTGAGCATCTTTCACAGGCGCGACGCCGACGCCTTTGAAGCGCTGGTGCTGCAGCACGAGCGAATGATATACCTGCTGTGCCTGCGCATGACGGGAAATTCCGCGGACGCCCAGGACTGCGCGCAGGAAGCGTTTCTCAACGCGTTCAAGGCGTACGGACGCTTCCGCGCCGAGGCCGACGCCAAAACCTGGCTGTACCGCATCGCCTATAACGCCTGCGTGGATTTTCTGCGCAGAAAAAAGAAAGACGCTTCGCTGGACGCCCTTCGCGAGGCCGGCTTTGATCCTTCCGATACCCGCCTGCCCCAGCCGGGAGAGGCGGCCGAGCGCAGCGAAATGCGCGCGCAGATCAGGCAGGCCGTGCTGCAGCTGCCCGAGGACCAGCGCGCGGTCCTGATCCTGCGGGATTTCCAGCAGCTTTCCTATGAGGAGATCGCGCGCGCGCTGGACGTGAACGAAGGGACCGTCAAAAGCCGCCTGAGCAGGGCGCGGGAAAGAGTGAAAAATATTTTGCTGGATTGGGAACAAAACGGCGCCGGGCGCGTCAAAGGAAATGAAGGGAGGCAAAAATGATGGATTGCAGGATGTTTGCCTTGCTTCTTGACAGACCGGAGGCCGAATGGACCGAGCGGGAACGGCTGGACGCCGAAGCGCACGCCGCGCAATGCGCGGACTGCGCGGCGCTTCTGACCATGCGCCGCGAAATGCGCGCGATGGACGAAGAAGAACAGCTGCCGCCCGGCTTTACCGCCTCCTGGAGAGACGCGCTGGAAACGGAGGCACAGAAAACCATGAAGAAATCCATTCGCTGGCTGCGGGCGGTATCCGCGGTGGCGGCAGTCGCCGTGCTTGCCGTGGGCACGACGGCGGTGTATCTGAACGATCAGGGCCCGCTGGCGAAGACCGCGCCGCGGGAGAAAAACGAAAGCGTTTTTGAAGAACCGGAATACGAGGAGGACTTCGTTTACGATTACGCCATGGAGGCCGCAGGCGCTTCCGAGGCGGCGACGGGCGCGACGTTCAGCGCCAAGCGCGCGGCGTCGGTTTCGACCGCTTCCACGGCCGATGCCGGAAGCAGCCGGGAAGCGAAAATCATCCGCACGGTCAATATGACGATCCAGACCAGAAACTATCAGGCGGACTGCGACGCTGCGCGCCTGCTGGCCAGCCAGTACGGCGGGCGGATCGAAAGCTTCAATACCTCGGGAGACGGCAGCGCGTCGTTCCTGCGGCATGCCAGCTTTACCATGCGCATCCCCTCCGAGCGCCTCGATGATTTCATCAGCGGCGCGAAGGACGTAGGCACGGTCACCTATCTGTCCGAAAGCAGCAGCGACGTCAGCGAAAGCTATTATGACACCCGCAGCCGCCTGGAGACGCAGCAGGTGAAAATGGAGCGCCTGACCAAGCTGATGGAAAAGGCCGAGAGCGTCAGCGATCTGGTGGAACTGGAAAACGCCGTCAGCGATACCCAATACTGGATCGACTATTATACCGGTCAGCTGAACGGCTATGACAGCCGGATTAACGATTCTTACGTGTATATCGAGCTGCGCGAGGTCAGCAGCGCGACGGCGGCCGAAAACCGGAAGCTCTCTCTGGGCGAGCGCATCTCGAACGCCGTCAGCGCTTCCGTAGAGACCGCGGGCGAAGTGATCCAGGCGATGGTCATCTTCCTGATCGCCGCCCTGCCCTGGATCGCCGCGCTGGCCGTTGTTATCCTGATCGTATGCCTGGCCGTGCGCCGCGCGAAAAAGCGGAAGAAGGAAACCAAAACCGAATGATTCAATACATGCCAAACGGCCATGCCCCGGGGGCATGGCCATTTGATATATTGCGGGGAAAACGGGATGAATACTGTTCTTTAAGAGCCAATTCACGAATAATTAATGAAGAGAAGGAATGGAAACGTTAGGGGCCTCTGCGGCCCCTAATACTATTCTCAGTATAAAAGATTATCAGATTTGGGATGGATTTTTCGCCCGGAGGCGTAGCAGCGCTACGTTGACCGGAATGAAGCAACGCCAAGACGGAAAAGACACCCAAAGATGATAAGATTTTAGATTGAGAATAGTATAAAACCCTGCACCAGGGTTTGCTTGAGTCCGGGATCTTGCGGACCGTTTCTCGCTGTTCGCTTGCGCTGGCCGAAGACCGGGATTAATGGCCCAAGGGCAGTTTTTCCGGGCGCTTGAAACTCATGGACCTATCCCGGCGTTCAGCGCGGAGCGTAAACCAGACTTGCTTCCGCCTGTTTGGCTTATGGGGGCAAGTGAGTTCCCGGGCAGAGCAAAGACAGTGCAGAGGCGCGGGAGAAAGCAAGCGGAATGATCGAAAGATAGATTCCATACGTTTTTTCCGCTTGTTTTCTCCCGCGCCTCTGTCCTGCCTTTGCGCGGCGCTTCGCGCCGCTCGACCGGCGAAGCCGGTCGCCCGGGAACGGTTGGCTGCGTGATTCAACCAACTCGCGGAAGTCACAGAGATCGCCGTCCCATGCGACTTCGCGGGTTGCTTCTTTGCAGCTTTGTTCTGGAAGAAAGCGCGTATTATACTATTCTTCAACGTAGCGCTGCTACGCCTCCCTCCATTCAGCTTAGCCAGGGCGAAAAATCCATCCCAAATCTGATAATCTTTTATACTGAGAATAGTATTACTTGCCTGTTTTGCGGGAATACGGCACTACTTGTCGTTATCAGACCTCGTTTTCCGTTATTCTACGGTCCAGAATGTCAGGTCGTGCGTGAGGTTCTGATAAAACTCCATGCTCTTGACCGTCTGCATAAACAGCTTGCTGTACGGTGTCAGTCTGCCGTTGCGGAAAATGCCGTAGGCATAGAGATAGCCTTCCTCTATCGGTTTGTCCGATGAATAGATCGTTTGGGGATTCTTGGAGAAGAAGATCCTGGCGCGTTCCGAGGTTTCGTCATTTTCGGAAATCAGGTAAACGGCCAGCTGCTTTGCGTCCAGATGCTCAAAATCGAGGGCTTCATAGATTTGTTTGGCCAGTTCCGGCGCTTTCAGGGGCAATTCGCCGTCGACGGGAAGATCGAGCGAGACCGAAACGGAGGAATTTTTGACATAGACCTGAGCGTCCGGACAGACGGGCTTCACCAGGGCGGCCAGCGCGTCTTTGTCATACAGCCACGGGATCAGGAAATCCTTTTCGGTCATCAGATTGCCGGAAGAGTCGATTCCCAGCTGGCAGCTTTCGCGCGTCAGGGTCAGCGGAAGGGAGGGATACTGCAAAACGCTTTGCATCACGTCGACGATCCACATGGTTTTCTGATCGATCGGGCGGCTGACGACGCGGTTGTTCTCCAGATCGCAGAACCCGGTGACGCGCATCGCGCCGTCACGCGCTAATTCCTCGCGCTGAACGGTGAAGAGCGGGAAGTTATCCAATGTCAGATATACGGGCACGTCTTTCTCCACGGCGAAAGCGCCCAGCTCTTTGAGCGTTTCCGCCTTTGACGCGTCGGAGGCGCAGGTCAGCGTGAACCCGGAGTTATCCGGATCGCCGCTTACCTGCAGGGTGGAGAAGGACAGGGACATTTTAACAAGACCGGCCTGGAGCGAGAAAGAATAGGACTGCCGGAGCAGGTCGATGATCGAAAGGCTGGCTTGCCGCGCGGGCATCATGACCACGAAGCGGAGGTTTTTATCGCTCTCCTGAACGACGCCGAAGGCGTAAGGCGAGCCGAAGGCGTCCAGTCTCGCCTTGAGGACGCTCTCGGCATCCATCTTCTGGCCCGCGGTAAACTGCCCGGCGCGCAGCGTGAAGATCACCGAATCGGGCCTGGCCTTTTCCATCGCGCACTGGTTTTTGCCCGGCTGCGCCGTGTCCGCGGGATCCTGCCAGTCCGTGCTTGTGCTCAGATCGACGATAAAGGTGAAAGCCTTCGGCAGCGGTTCGTGGGTCATATTATAGACGACAAGCTCGGAGAAGTAACCGCCGAGGTCGTTGTTGACCATATAGAACGTTTTCTGATCGGCGGTGGGGATCGTGCAGAAATAGAACCACAGATCGGAATGCGTTTCCACATCCTGGGCGAAAACCGGCTTTTCCCAGTTTTTTATTTCGGGATGCGCAGCGATGAAAGAATCCTTCAGCACGATTTCGATATACTGGTAAGTGGGCGTTCCGATCCCGTACTCGGCGGGATTGAAGCCGGCGATCGTTCCGTTCAAAAGCGTTACCTTTTCGATGTCGTCCCGCTTTACGGCCGTGTATTTGGTCTTGTCGGACAAATCGATCAGATAGATCTCGGCGGGCCTGCTCAGGTAGCAGCGCAGGACCGATTCGGGCTGCAGCTCGGCGAACGCGGAAGCCGGGATCATGAGATCGATCTGGTCCTCCATCGCTTTCCATTGATATTCCTGGCCGCCGGTCAGGATATCCAGGCGCTCTTTCAGGATCGACTGGGCGGTATTGAATTCGCGCACTGTCATGTCGTTCGGAACGTACAGTGTGATATGCATGGGCGGCCTGACGGCGGCCTGGGCTTCCTGCGCGTCCCCGGGATCGGGCGCGGGCGAGCCCGGACGGCTGAAAAGCCCCGTAAGCCAGGCGATGGCTGCCGCGGCGAGAAGAAGCGCTGCGACCGCAAGGACGATCCAGAGCGGTTTTTTCTTTCTGGGGCGCGCCTGAACGGCGGCGTCGCTTGCGGGCTGCCGCGCCGCTGCGGGCTGCGGGACAGTTGCCGGCTGCTGATCCGGGGCGGGGGAAACGCCGCTTTTCGCCTGCAGGATCGCGCGGATCTCGGTGATCATCTTTTCGATGGCGGCCGTTTTGCTCTCATACGCGGAATAGCGCTGCACGTTGCTGAGATAAAAATTGAAATCATCCCGAAGCGATATATCATCCACCATAAAAGGCATGATCACCTTGCCCTTGTTGATGGCCGTATCCAGCTCTTTGGGCACCCAGATGGAATCCTGCGTCCGGCTCGATAAGACGACCACCAGCACCTTGCACCGCTCGATGGCGATGGGGATTTCCTTGGCGTAATTGGAGCCGCCGGGGATATCGGTGGGCGCCATCCAGCAGGGGATGCCGTTCGTTTCCAGAACGGAACGGAGCCAAACCGCCGTTTCGTAATCGTCGGATTTATAACTGATAAAAATATCGTGCTGCTTCACGGCCGGTCTTCCTTTCGTTTCTGCGCGCTGTCGTATGGGGATATCGTATCACGGGTCGTCCGGAAAAGTCAACCTGCGCGGGACGATCAGCCGCCCGATCTTTGCTTCATCAGCTTTTTAATGAATTGCAGATAATCGTCCTTTTCCTTCTCCCCGTCGGCCAGCTGATCGAAGGGCACAAGATCGCTGTGCAGCTTTGCCAGGCGGTTCGTGGTTTTGGCGTAACGGTAGCCCTCGGAGCGCATATACGCGTTCCACCTGCGGTGTTCCAGACAGTTCAGCTCGGCCTTCCTTGCGTCCAGCTGCCCGGCGGTGACTCCCTGATCCCTGAGCACGCCGACCAGCGCGTTGGCATGTATGACCGCGGAGCAGGAGGAGCGGTAATAATACCCGTATCTGTACAGCTTCCTGTTGGCGCTTTTCATTTCCTCGTCCGTTTTCGCCCAGTGCGCGTGATATTGCACGGCTTCGCGTTCGAGATCGGACTGCATGACGGTATCGACGGCGTACAGTTCGTCCGCGCCGTTGATGAACCGGATCTGACTGAGCGCGGAATCATGATCCTGAGCCGCTTTCTGATCCTGCGCGGTATTGATCGCCTGTATTTCGTCGGCCTGGCAGACGACCGTTTCGATGATGGGAACGCCGCTTTCGCACGCGCCGACACCCGCGAACAGCGTGCGGAGCGCGACGGCCGTCCGGATATTCGCCTCGTCGGAGCCGAGGGCGACGAACGCGTAGCAAACATCGCTATTCCCGCGCAGTTCCTCTTCAAAGGCCGCCGACGCCGCGTCGACGCCGGCATGGATGCGGATGCGGTAGCAGGCGTCTCCCGGCAGGTCGGTGCGGTTGTGCGCTTCGCTCATCAGCTCGGGACACCGGGCGGCAAAGCGCTCTTCGGCCTGGGGGTCGATATCGTAAGCGTCGGCTTCCAGCCGATAGCCGGGCATCTGGCCGAACCAGGACAGGGCTTTCAGCATTTCGGCGCCGTACTGTCCCAGGCCGATCACAAGACAATGCGCGCTCACCGGCTGACCGGCTTCCGCCGCCGCCTGATCCGCCGCCCTGAACAGCAGGCCGCCTTCCCTGTACAGGTGGCTGTAAATGAGCGACTGCGCGGGATTGATGCGTCGCACGGTCATTCTGCCCGTGTCCTTCTGATTGAGCAGCAGCTCGCATTCCACGCGCGACGAAAAAACGTACAGCCAAGTGTTTTTTCTGTCCCGGTACTGGTCGATCAGGCGGAGAGACTGGATCTGGTTTGCCGTTTCGCTGTCTCCGATGGCGAACAGATACAGCTTTTTGCGCGTTCCGCACCGGATCGACAGGATATCCTTTTTCAGGAGGATCGCGCGCAGTTCCCGGGCCTGCCCGATCAGAGCGGACATGCGCCCGTCTTCTTTGTCGGTCACGCCCGCGAAGACAAGGGCGTTCCCGCGGCCGCCCTTGCCTGCGGCGCTTCCGGCCAGCGCGAGCGAGCGCTCGTTCAGCTCTGAAAAAACATATACGCAGCGTTTCCGGGAGAGCCGGAAGCGCAGCGTATCCATAAAGTCCTCAAAAAACGAGATCACAAACGCGAACGTCAACAGCGGCGCGACGATCAGCTCGGCCGCGAGGATCCAGTAGGCGCACCGGGACTGCCAGGCGTCCTGAACGGAAAGCCGCATGACGATATCGCGGTCCGCGTCCAGCGTAAACATCTGAAACGCCTGATGCGCGGAGGAAATCAGTGAGCGGAGGAAGGTGCTTTCCTGGTCGGCCAGCTCCTGCCTGTAAACCGGGACCAGGAGAATGAAAGCGGAAAGAAAGACCCCGATCATGCAGAAATGGAGCGGGGACAAAAGCGTTTTCCGCTTCAGCCCAAGCAAACGAAGCGCGTTTGCGCGGCCGGGCAGACTGAGCAGAACGGCGACTGCGATTATCGCGCACGCGGCAAAAAAATGCCAGGTCCAGACCATCGGGCGTACCTCTTTCCTCTTGCCGCGCCGTATGGCGGCAATCGTTTGTATCATTATATCAATCCGCAGCGTTCGGATCAATACGGAATCGCACCGCGCTGCTTACGGAGTGCCGGAGGGCTCGTCCAGGCAGCCGGCGAAGTACCGCTGTACCTCCTCGTCGGAAAGCCGGAAATACCGCTGCGCGAGCTTGATCACGTGCGCGGGCCGCTGCCTTGCGCAGGCGCGCATCTTTTCCACCAGGCTTTCCCAGTAGCGCATTTCGTCCTTCGTCCATTTTTTCAGCTGGTAGGGCATGATCGGAGCCACCTTGTCGTGCCATTCGTCGATCAGCGGGATCAGCGTGGCGGGGGAAAAGCGCGTACGCAGGATCTCGCCCAGCGTCAGGAAAAAGCGTTCGCGCATCTCCGGCACCTTCATCAGCGCCGCGAAGGGCACATGGTCGGTCAGAAGCTCGGTTTCATGGCCGATATCCAGCGAATACAGCCAGAACGCCGATTCCAGATCGGGATGCTCCAGCGCGCGGTCCAGGTCGTAGACCAGCCAGGTCCATTTTCCCCCGGGAACGCGGTAAAACCTGGAATTGCTCAGGTCCTTGTTGGCGCTCGCCATCATGAAGGCCACATATTCAAAATAGCTCTGCACGTCCATCCGCGAAAGCACATGCTCCAGCTTTTCCGGGATGTTCAGATCGTTTTTCCGCATGAACCGGCTCAGCTCTTTGTAGTCGGCGTTGCTGCCGTTGTTGACCAGATCTCCGGTTTCGGAAAGGATATCGATGCGGTCGATCACGTCGCTGTCCGTGATGCCCAGATGCTGGGCGATGAAGTATTTGTTGATGCGTTCGCGCAGATTGTAATGCCCGTATATCTGACCGTTCAGATAAACGAGCGCGGGCTTTCCGGCCGAGTACAGAAGATCGGTTCCCTCGGCGAGCGAGGAGAGACAGGCGTCGCGGAAGCGCGCGTTGATGCTTCCCTCGCTTCCGGCCGCCCGCAGGTTCAGCGATTTATAGCTGTCGAAGGATCGGTTTTCAAAGGGATTGAAGGAAAAAACCGAGTCCGTCCCGTAGGCCTTCCGGGCGATGAGCTTGAAGGCCTTCTGCTTCTGACCGCGGGAGGAGTCGCCCTGGATGCCGAAGCCGCAGGCCTGGTTGATCAGGCAGCCGCCGTTTTCGTCAAAATACTCAAAATTGGCCGGGTATTCCCAATCGTATTCCCAATTGCTGTTGCCGTCGGTTTTGCCGAAAAACAGCCCGTTCTGCCGGTCGTTCAGGTAATACTTGTCGATGATCAGGCAGATCACGGGAAACTGCTGATCGAGCCCCAGCACGTAGGTCGCCGCCGCGTCCTGACTTGGCAGCATGTCTTCCCCGAAGGCCACGGCCCTGAGCGCCGTCGTTTCCCGCAGGACCAGAGGCTCCGTATACAGCGGGGATTTTTCGCCGGGCAGCGTTCCGTCCAGCGTATAACGGATCTGCGCGCCCTCGGGGCCGCTGATTTCCACCATGACGGAAGCGCCCGGATACACGCCCCCGCTCAGGGACAAAACGGGGGAGGGCATTTTTCCGGCATAGACGTCCGTCGGGTTGCGTCGCCCGAAGGTCTGCTTGTGCAGGTATCCGAACCATTGCATGTCCCGCGACAGGCCGTACGCGACGTTGGGATACTGCGGGGGAAGGCGCATGAAATCCGCCAGCGTGCCGTCCGGCCGCCACAGGCTGATCAGCGCGTCCTGGGCTGGCAGGCTGAACCCGCTGCTGAGTTCCTTCGTTTTTTTATCGGTGCAATAGATGCCGAAAACGGCGTTCTTTTCCAACGTTTTCGAGGGCAGCGTAAAGCTCTTGCTTCCGGCCATTCCGAGACGCAGCTGCCAGCCGGCCAGCTTTGCGTTTTTGCCTGCGTTGCGCAGTTCCACGTAATCGAAGCCGTCTTCATCCTTGTACGGGGCAGCGGACGTCAGAAACTCGTTGAGCCGCACGCCTTCTTCGGGCTGAAAGCATCCGTCCCGCTCCAGAAACAGGTTTTCGGTCCCGGGCGTTGGCAGCCACGTCATGGCGAAAGCATCGTCCAGCAGGGCGTAGCTCACGTCGTCTTCCAGCGCCGGGTATTCGGCCTGCTGCCGCACTTCGTTTCCTTGCAGCAGATACACCGTTTCGCCGGACGCGCTCAGGCTGAAGCCCGCGAAATCCCCGATCCCGATCAGATAATACGCGCCGGGATCGAGCGCGACGCCGTTCAGGGACAGGCAGCGCGCCGCGGCGGGAGTATCGGATATCCGCCAGCCGGACAGATCGACGGCTTCATCGCCATTGTTGTACAGTTCGACCCAGTCCGGCGTGCCGCCGTCCGCGTCAAAATACGTGCAGCGGTTGGAAGGCCCGATCTCGCTGATCAGGATTTCGGCCCGCGCCGATCCAAACAGCAAAACGGCAAAAAGAAAGCATAGCAGAGGGATTTTTGATCGCATGACGGGTTTCCTTTCAAAAAGTATCCTCCTCCGGGAGGGAGGAGGATAAAACAGACAGCAGGACGGTCGGGCCGGACGCGATGGGGGAGATTGATCAAAAATGAGAAACTGTGAGGATTCCGGCAATAACGGATCAACAGACGTTTTTCTTCCCGCCCTGCTTGATAAACCGATTAATATTCGGGCTCGAGCAGGCCAAGGTTGCCGTCCTTGCGCAGGTACAGCACGTTGGTCTGATCGGTCTCGATGTTGATGAACACATAGAAGCTGTGGCCCAGCAGATCCATCTGCAGGATGGCGTCCTCCACGTGCATCGGGCGCGTGGTGTAGGTCTTGATGCGGACCACCTTGCGCTCGTCCTGAGCCGGGGCTTCCTCGATGAACTCGGGCTCTTCCACGGGAAGATCGGCGCGCAGGCGCTTTTCCAGCTTGGTGCGGTGGCGCAGGATCTGCTTTTCCAGCTTGGCGAGCGCCCTGTCGATGCTCATAAACAGGTTATCTTCGCTGGCCGCCTCGGCGCGCAGCGTCACGCCGTCGATGGGGACCGTTATTTCCACGATGCGCTGGTTGCGCTCCTTGCGCATGCGCACGTACATTTCCGTGTCAGGCCGCAGGTATTTTTCCATGGTGGCGGTCTTTTTCATGATGCGGTTGGTGATCGCCGGGCTGACGACCATGTTCTTGGCGGTAATGGTAGTTTTCATAGGAAGAAATCTCCTTTCAGATTTTGCAATGCCTGTGCTTCGCGTCTCTCGGTTTCTCTGCTTATATCATTCGACACGGGCGCTCCGGATTCCTGCAACAAATGGAAAAATTATGACCAGAAATGAGAAGAAAATACCGATTGACAAGAAGTGTTAAAACAGGTATAATATTTGATGCTTGTTAAAGCATGCGGCCGTGGCGGAATCGGCATACGCGCACGTTTGAGGGGCGTGTGGGGAGACCCGTACGGGTTCAAGTCCCGTCGGCCGCACCAGAAAAACCACCCGGGAACGGGTGGCTTTTTTGCTGTGTTTTCCATTGAAATGCGGGTTTTTGCGGCGCGGCGGATGGAAGCGCATCTGAATTATGCAGACGCGGAGGATGCATTTCAGATAGCTAGTTCTTTCTTTTTGAGGAAGCGGGAGCTTATTTGGTCCCGCCGGCTTCCTGACGCCCGGGGTCTACGTTTTCGCGGCGGTTGTATATCGGCCCAAGCGGCGCGTAGCGGCGGGCGATCCATTTGCAGATCCCGTCCAGACCGGGATAGATCATGCGCTCGGAGATATTGATGTAATCCAGCTTGTCGCGGATCTCCAGCTTGGCCCTGTGATCGATGATCAGCCGGATGAAATGCTCGCTTTCGGGCAGGTCGAGCAGCGTGACGGCGGGATTGGAGACCACGGAGAAAAGAGCGTACTGATTGGCGATGCGGTTCACGGTGGAGGCGGGCTCGAAAAAGAGCGCGAACGGCCTGTCGGAGCAGGCTTGCAGGGCGTCGAAATCCTCCGCTGCTTCCTCCAGGATATCTCGCGAGAAGGTCACGCCCTTCTGCGCCTCCAGGCGCTTGCTCAAAACCTCGGGCAGATGGGCGTTGATCTCCGTCATGTCCACGCACCAGATCACGCCGTCCCGCTCGTAGGCCGATACGTCCTCGGTGACGAAATGCGCGGCAACCAGCGGGGAATAGGTCCAGTCCAGGAGCCTGGTGGGCAGGCCGAACTGCTGGCCCATCGCGACGATTTCCCAGAAGGAAGCGCAGTTTTGCAGCTCGGCGTAGCCGTATTTCTGGAAGGAGCGCAGGATCATCTTTTCAAGCCCCAGGTTCTGGGGACAGGCGCGGTTCAGCGAAGGCGTCAGGCCCCATTCGGCGTCGCACATGCCGCGGAAAACGCGGTTGTTGCGGTAGCGCAGGATCCTGGCGTCCCAAACGTCCTCGAATACGGCGGTCTGCAGCTGATCCCAGCTTTTGATCAGAATATCGCGCATGATAAGCCTCCTGATTGTCGATGATGTCAGTATAGCACAAGGCCGATCTCTTTTCAAACGCGAAACAGGATAAAGTTGACTTTGACGCCCGGTTTTATTATACTGGAAACAGAAGGATCCGTAAGATAAGGAGGATACAGAGATGAGCAACACACCTACTCCGCATATCGGCTGCAATCCCGGCGATTTTGCCCGTACTGTACTGATGCCCGGCGATCCGCTGCGCGCAAGGTTCATCGCGGACAACTATCTGACGAACGCTAAACTGGTCAATAACGTGCGCGGCGTTCAGGGCTTCACGGGCGAATATAAAGGAAAGAAAGTATCCGTAATGGCCAGCGGCATGGGCATGCCGTCCATCGGTATCTATTCTTATGAGCTGTTCAACTTTTACGGCGTGGAGAACATCATCCGCATCGGCTCCGCCGGCATGATCCATCAGGGGCTCAGGCTGCGCAGCGTCGTGGCCGCCATGACCGCGTATTCCAATTCGGATTACGGGGCGCAGTTCGGCTTCAAGGGCAATCTGGCGCCGTGCGCGAGCTGGGATCTGCTGCGCGCCGCGGCGGACTGCGCTCAGCGCATGGGCATCGAAATGCCCGTCGGCCCGATCTATTCCTCCGACGTGTTCTATGACGAAAGCAAGCCGATGGGCATTCTGCAGGGCCTGGGCGTGCTGTGCGCCGAAATGGAAACCTACGCCCTGTATCTGAACGCCGCCCGGGCGGGCAAAAACGCGCTGTCCCTGCTGACCATATCCGATAATCCGTTCACCGGGGAGGGGCTGGACGCCGAGCAGCGGCAGAACACCTTTACCCATATGATGGAAATCGCGCTGGAGATCGCCTGAGGATGCGCATATTGATCAGCGCCTGCCTGCTGGGCGTGCGGTGCCGGTACGACGGCGGCTGCAAGCCGTGCGAGGCGGCGATAAGGCTGGGGGATAAGCACCGGCTGATTCCGGTCTGCCCCGAGCAGCTGGGCGGTCTGTCTACGCCGCGGACGCCCTGCGAGCGCAAGGACGGCCGCGTGATCACCCGCGAGGGAGCGGACAGGACCGACGCGTATCTGCTGGGAGCGGCGCAGGCGGAAATGCTTTTCGACCTTTTGCGCTGCGATTGCGCGGTGCTCAAGGCCCGAAGCCCCATGTGCGGCTGCGGCGCGGTTTATGACGGGACCTTTACGGGAACGCTTGTTCCCGGAAACGGCGTGCTGGCCGAAAAGCTGCTGGAACGCGGCATTCCCGTGTTTACGGAAGAAAACTTACCGGAAACGGTAAAATGAAAAAGCAATAATCGCTCGTTCACGGCTCCGCGCGGAAACGCGCGGGGCCTTTGTTCGTCTTGAAAGGGGAACAAAAGATGAACTGTATACAAAAAACGGAAACTCCGGAATCCCCATAAAATTTTCAAAAAAGCCGCCTTGACATTGACTTTTTTGTGTGATAAAATCAATAATTGCACAGTATTGGTAAACTACGGGATTATGACCATTTTGAAGTGTGCTTTTTGAAAAAAGAACAAAAAAAGTACAATTCAAAACAGCCCGAAATCCGGCCGGTACACGCTGCAAGAGTAAAAGGGGTGATTGCTTTTTATGGTGCACGAGGTTCAACTGGGGAAGCACTGCAAGCGCATGAGCTTCTCGCGCATCGATGAAGTTCTGGACATGCCCAACCTGATCGAGGTACAGAAGAACAGCTATCGCAAGTTCCTGCAGGAAGATTTGCGGGAAGTGCTGGCCGACGTGTCCCCGATCGTGGATTACAGCGGCAACCTGATCCTTGAGTTCGTGGATTATTCGCTGGATTCCCAGCCGAAGAATTCCATCGAACGCTGCCGCGAACGCGACCTGACCTACGCCGCGCCGCTCAAGGTGTTCGTACGTTTAAAGAATAAGGAGACGGGGGAGATCAAGGAGACCGAGGTCTTCATGGGCGATTTCCCGCTGATGACCGAGCACGGCACGTTTGTGATCAACGGCGCCGAGCGCGTGATCGTAAGCCAGCTGGTCCGTTCTCCCGGCGCGTATTTCTCCATGACCATGGACAAGGTGGGCAAACAGCTGTTCGCCGCCCAGATCATCCCCAACCGCGGCGCCTGGCTGGAATATGAAACCGATTCCAACGACAGCCTGTGGGTGCGCATCGACCGCGCGCGCAAGCTGCCCATCACCGTGCTGCTCCGTGCGCTGGGCTACGGCAGCGACGCCGATATCGTGGGCCTGCTGGGCGAGGACGAGCGCCTGCTTGCCACGCTGTCCAACAGCGACAGCACCAAGTCCCAGTCCCAGGGCCTGATCGAGATCTACAAGCGCCAGAAGCCCGGCGAGCCGCCCACCGAGGACGGCGCGCGCACGCTGCTCAACAACCTCTTCTTTGATCCCAAGCGCTATGACCTCATGCGCGTGGGCCGCTACAAGTTCAATAAGAAGCTGGGCGTCGCCGCCCGTATCGGCGGCCGGATCGCGGCGGAGGATATCGTTGATCCCCGCAGCGGCGAGGTGCTGGTCCGCAAGGGCGAAACCATCCAGCGCAGCCGCGCCCTGGAAATCCAGAACGCCGGCATCAACGTGGTGAATCTGCAGTGCGAGGATCATGTGGTGCGCGTGCTGGGCAACAACTTTGCCGACGCCCGCGGCTTCCTGCCCTTCGACCCCAAGGAAGCGGGCGTGAACGAGTTCGCTCATCTTCCCACGCTGCTGGCCACCATCGAGGGCCTGACCGACGTGGAGGAGATCAAGCGCGCCGTGCGCGAAAACATCCACAACATCGTGCCCAAGCATATCATCGTGGACGATATCACCGCCTCGGTCAGCTATCTGCTGGGCATGCCCTACGGCATCGGCGTCACCGACGATATCGACCATCTGGGCAACCGCCGCCTGCGCAGCGTCGGCGAGCTTCTGCAGAACCAGGTGCGCATCGGCCTGACCCGTCTGGAGCGCGTCGTGCGCGAGCGCATGGCGATCCAGGACGCGAACGACGTCAAGCCCAACGACCTGATCAATATCCGCCCGGTCAGCGCGGCAATCAAGGAGTTCTTCGGCTCCTCCCAGCTGTCCCAGTTCATGGACCAGCCCAACCCCCTGGCCGAGCTGACGCACAAGCGCCGCCTGAGCGCGCTGGGCCCCGGCGGATTGAACCGCGACCGCGCGGGCATGGAAGTGCGCGACGTGCATTATTCCCACTACGCCCGCATCTGCCCCATCGAGACGCCTGAAGGCCCCAACATCGGCCTGATCGGTTCCCTTGCCACTTATGCCCGCATCAACGAGTACGGCTTCATCGAGGCGCCTTACCGCAAGGTGGACAAGGAGACCGGCCGCGTGCTGGACGAGATCGTCTACATGACCGCCGACGAGGAAGACAACTACAACGTCGGCCAGGCCAAGGAGCCCCTCAATCCCGACGGAACCTTCGTCAATCCCACCGTGACCGTGCGCTGGCGCGACGAATTCATCCAGGTGCCCGCCTCCAACGTGGACTTTATCGACGTTTCTCCCAAGCAGGTGGTTTCCGTGGCGACGGCCATGATCCCCTTCCTGGAGAACGACGACGCGAACCGCGCGCTGATGGGCTCCAACATGCAGCGCCAGGCCGTGCCGCTGCTGGTGCCGGAAGCTCCCATCGTGGGCACCGGCATGGAATACAAGGCGGCGCACGACAGCGGCGTGGTGCTGCTCAGCAAGCACGCCGGCACCGTGCACAGCGTGGCCGCCGATCAGATCACCATCAAGGACGACAGCGGCGAACTGCATCAGTACAAGCTGACCAAGTTCGTCCGCTCCAACCAGGGCACCTGCATCAACCAGCGTCCCCGCGTCAACCAGGGCGACCGCATCGAAGTGGGCGACCTGCTGGCCGACGGCCCCTCCACCGAGAACGGCGAGATCGGCCTGGGCCGCAACGCGCTGATCGGCTTCATGACCTGGGAAGGCTACAACTACGAGGACGCCGTGCTGCTCAGCCAGCGCCTGGTCAAGGAAGATATGTACACTTCGATCCATATCGAGGAGTACGAGTCCGAAGCCCGTGAAACCAAGCTGGGCCCCGAAGAGATCACCCGCGATATCCCCAACGTGGGCGACGACGCGGTCAAGGATCTGGACGAGGAAGGCGTGATCCGCATCGGCGCGGAGGTCCGCAGCGGCGATATCCTGGTGGGCAAGGTGACCCCCAAGGGCGAGACCGAGCTGACCCCCGAAGAGCGCCTGCTGCGCGCCATCTTCGGCGAAAAGGCCCGCGAGGTGCGCGACACCTCCCTCAAGGTTCCGCACGGCGAGGGCGGCATCATCGTGGATGTGAAAACCTTCACCCGCGAAAACAAGGACGAGCTCAGCCCCGGCGTCAACAAGATGGTCCGCGTCTATATCGCCCAGAAGCGCAAGATCTCCGTGGGCGACAAGATGGCCGGCCGCCACGGCAACAAGGGCGTCGTGTCCCGCATCCTGCGCGAGGAGGATATGCCCTTCATGCCCGACGGCACCCCGCTGGACATCGTGCTGAACCCTCTGGGCGTGCCTTCCCGTATGAACCTGGGACAGGTGCTGGAAGTGCACCTGGGCATGGCCGCCAAGAAGCTGGGCTGGAAGGTCGCCACCCCCGTGTTCGACGGCGCGACCAAGGATGATATCCAGGAGTGCCTGCGCAAGGCCGGACTGCGCGAGGACGGCAAGACGATCCTCTACGACGGCCGCACGGGCGAGCCCTTTGAAAACCCCGTGACCGTCGGCATCATGTATTACTTAAAGCTGCATCACCTGGTCGATGACAAGATGCACGCCCGTTCCACCGGCCCCTACAGCATGGTCACCCAGCAGCCGCTGGGCGGCAAGGCCCAGTTCGGCGGCCAGCGCTTCGGCGAAATGGAAGTGTGGGCTCTGGAGGCGTACGGCGCGGCCAATACCCTGCAGGAGATCCTGACCGTCAAGTCCGACGATATCGTGGGCCGCGTAAAGACCTACGAGGCGATCATCAAGGGCCAGAACATCCCCACGCCCGGCGTGCCCGAGAGCTTCAAGGTGCTCATCAAGGAGCTGCAGTCCCTGTGCCTCGACATCAAGGTGCTCAATGAAAAGCGCGAAGTGATCGAGATCCGCGACGACGATGACGACGATATCAGCGAAGCGCCCGCCCGCATGAGCCGCGAGGAAGACCGCGACGATCTGATGATCGGCGAGGGCGAAGGCGACGCTTCCGGCGAATACGAGGATATCGACGATATCACCGATATCGACGATGAGCTCGGCACGCTGGACGCTCTGGGCGGCGACGACGACGCCGATTTCGCCGATTTCGACGACGATCCGCTGTCCGATATTGACGACGACGATATCCAGTGAACTGCGAAGGAGTGTGTGAGACGGAATGTTTGAATTGACAAACCTTGATGCCATCCAGATCGGCATGGCGTCGCCTGAGCAGATTCTCGAATGGTCTTACGGCGAAGTATCCAAGCCCGAAACCATCAACTACCGCACGCTCAAGCCTGAGCGGGACGGCCTGTTCTGCGAGCGCATTTTCGGACCCACCAAGGACTGGGAATGCAACTGCGGAAAATACAAGCGCATCAAGTACAAGGACAAGGACAAGGTGTGCGACAAGTGCGGCGTGCAGATCACCCGCGCCAAGGTGCGCCGCGAGCGCATGGGCCATATTCAGTTGGCCGCGCCCGTAAGCCATATCTGGTATTTCAAGGGCATCCCCAGCCGCATGGGCATGATATTGGACGTCAGCCCCCGCGCGCTCGAAAAGGTGCTGTATTTTGCCAGCTATATCGTGCTCGATCCCGGCAACGAAGCCGTTTTGAAGGCTGAAAAGCACAGCCTGATCACCGACGCCCGCTATCGCCAGATCATGGCAATGACCGAGGAGGAGCGCGGCTCCTTCCGCGCCGGCATCGGCGCCGAGGCCGTGCGCGAAATGCTGGCCGAGCTCGATCTGGAAGCGCTCAGCGCTCAGCTGAAGGCCGAGATCGCCACCCTGATCGAAAAGGAAAAGGACCGCGAGGGCGAAGGCCAGAAGCGCACGCACGCGATCAAGCGCCTGGAAGTGGTGGAAGCTTTCCGCCTGAGCGGCAACCGTCCCGAATGGATGATCCTGGACGTGGTGCCCGTCATCCCGCCCGATCTGCGCCCCATGGTGCAGCTCGACGGCGGCCGCTTCGCCACCAGCGACCTGAACGATCTGTACCGCCGCGTGATCAACCGCAACAACCGCCTCAAGCGGATGCTGGAGCTGGGCACGCCCGATATCATCGTCCGCAACGAAAAGCGCATGCTGCAGGAGGCTGTGGACGCGCTCACAACCGCGCCCTCAAATCGCTGTCCGATCTGCTGCGCGGCAAGCAGGGCCGTTTCCGCCAGAACCTGCTGGGCAAGCGCGTGGACTATTCCGGCCGTTCGGTTATCGTGGTCGGCCCCGAGCTCAAGCTGCATCAGTGCGGCCTGCCCAAGGAAATGGCGCTGGAGCTGTTCAAGCCCTTCGTCATGGAGAAGCTGGTCAAGTACGGCATCGCCCATAACATCCGCGCCGCAAAGCGCATGGTGGAAAAGGTCAAGCCCGAGGTCTGGGATATCCTGGAGGGCGTGATCAAGGACCATCCCGTGCTGCTCAACCGCGCGCCTACGCTGCACCGCCTGGGCATTCAGGCTTTCGAGCCCGTGCTGGTGGAAGGCAAGGCCATGAAGCTGCACCCGCTGGCCTGCACCGCGTACAACGCCGACTTCGACGGCGACCAGATGGCCGTGCACGTACCGCTGTCCATGGAAGCCCAGGCTGAGGCGCGCTTCCTGATGCTGTGCGCCAACAACGTGATGAAGCCGCAGGACGGCAAGCCCGTTATCAGCCCCACGCAGGACATGGTTATCGGCTGCCACTACCTGACCATCGTCGATCCCGAAGCGCTCGGCTCGGGCCGCGTGTTCGCCAACCAGGATGAAGCGCTGATGGCCTATCAGGCGCATCAGATCACCCTGCAGAGCCCCATCAAGGTGCGCATTTCCCGCACGTGGGAGGGCGTGACCGAGCGCCGCATCATCGACACCACGCTGGGCAAGCTCATTTTCAACGAGAACATCCCTCAGGACCTTGGCTTCCAGCCCCGCACCTGCCTGGACGATATGTTCAAGCTGGAGATCGATAAGGTCGTCGTCAAGAAGGACCTGGGCAACATCGTGGAGCGCTGCTTCCGCGTGCACGGCGTCAACGTCTGCGCCCGCGTGCTGGATAACATCAAGGCCATGGGCTACAAGTATTCCACCCGCGGCGCGATCACCGTGGCCGTCAGCGATATCATCATCCCGCCCGAAAAGCCCGAAATGCTGAAGGCTGCCGACGAGCGCGTGCGCGATATCGAAAAGAAATACCGCCGCGGCCTGATGAGCGAGGACGAGCGCTACCGCAACGTGATCCAGACCTGGAACGATACCACCGCCGCCCTGCGCAGCCGCGTATTGAAAGTGCTGCCGCAGAAGAATCCTATCTTCATGATGACCAACTCCGGCGCCCGCGGTTCTATCGCCCAGGTGGCCCAGCTGGCCGGCATGCGCGGCAACATGGCTTCTCCTTCCGGCAAGACCATCGAGATCCCCATCCGCGCCAACTTCCTGGAAGGCCTGAACGTACTGGAGTTCTTCATGTCCTCCCACGGTTCCCGCAAGGCCCTGTCCGATACCGCGCTGCGTACCGCCGACTCTGGTTATCTGACCCGCCGCCTGGTGGATGTGGCCCAGGAGGTTATCATCCGCGAGACAGACTGCTTCGAGCAGCGCGGCGAGAAGGTGCGCGGAATCAAGATCGAGGCCATCGGCGAAATGAAGCCCCTGTCCGAGCGCGCGCTTGGCCGCGTGGCCGCCGAGGATATCATCGATCCCAAGACCGGCGAACTGATCTGCAGCCTGAACGAGACCATCGACTACAAGAAGGCCGACGCGATCGGCAAGGCCGGCATCAAGAGCGTGCAGGTCCGCAGCGTACTGACCTGCCGCTGCCAGAAGGGCGTCTGCGCCCGCTGCTACGGTATGAACCTTGCCCACGGCGGCGACGTGGATATCGGCGAGGCCGTCGGCATCATCGCGGCCCAGGCCATCGGCGAGCCCGGCACGCAGCTGACCATGCGTACCTTCCATACCGGCGGTATCGCCAGCACGGCCGATATCACCCAGGGTCTGCCCCGCGTGGAAGAGCTGTTCGAGGCCCGCAAGCCCAAGCACGACGCCACGCTGGCTGAAATCAGCGGCAGGGTGACGATCACCGAGAACAAGAAAAAGCGCGAAGTGATCATCACCAACGAGGACGACCCCAACGAGAAGAAGGTCTATCCCATCCACTACGGCATTCACATCAAGGTCAACGACGGCGATGTGATCAAGGCCGGCGACGAGCTGACCGAAGGCTCAATCAATCCCCACGACCTGCTGCGCATCCTGGGCGTCAAGGCCGTGCAGGAATACCTGCTGAAGGAAGTTCTGAGCGTGTACCACAGCCAGGGCGGCGTTTCGATCAGCGATAAGCACATCGAAATCATCGTCCGTCAGATGCTGCGCAAGGTGCGTGTTGTCGACAACGGAGATACCGATCTGCTGCCCGGCAGCTTTGTGGATATCTTCCGCTTCGAGGAAGCCAACGAAAAGACCATCATGGCCGGCGGACGTCCCGCCTATTCCAGCCGCGTGCTGCTGGGCATCACCAAGGCGTCTCTGGCGACCGAGAGCTTCCTGTCCGCCGCTTCCTTCCAGGAGACCACCCGCGTGCTGACTGAAGCCGCCATCAAGGGCAAGGTCGATCCGCTGCTGGGCCTCAAGGAGAACGTGATCATCGGCAAGCAGATTCCCGCCGGCACCGGACTTCGCCGCTACAAGAACATTGAACTGCAGGAAACCTACTGATCGTACTGCCTGAAGTTTCCCGCATGAACGCCGCCCCCTTTTCACATCCTATCGAGGGTAGTGAAAAGGGGGGTTTTTATTTGTCGCTGATCCTGTTCTTGATTCAGATGACGGTTACGGTCGTCGTGGGCGTATATTTCTACAAACAGCTGCAAAAGGAGAAGCAGGCGCAGCCCGGCAGACGCAGGGACGGCGCGCGGGAGATGGAAAAACTGCGGCAGCTGCGGGCAGTGCGCCTCAGCGAACCCTTGAGCGAGCATGTGCGTCCGCAGTCGTTCGGCGATATCGTCGGGCAGCAGGAAGGCATCAAAGCGCTGAGCGCGATCCTCTGCGGGGCCAATCCGCAGCACGTGATCATATACGGCCCTCCCGGCATCGGCAAAACCTGCGCCGCGCGGCTGGTGCTGGAAGCGGCCAAGCGGAGCGAAGGCACGCCCTTCCGTCAGGATGCGCCATTTATCGAAATCGATGCGACCTGCGTGCGCTTCGACGAGCGTTCGATCGCCGATCCGCTGTTCGGCAGCGTGCACGACCCGATCTATCAGGGGGCCGGGAGCCTGGGCGTGCAGGGGATCCCGCAGCCCAAGCCCGGCGCGGTGACAAAAGCCCACGGCGGCGTGCTTTTTCTGGATGAAATCGGCGAACTGCATCCGATCCAGATGAACAAGCTGCTCAAGGTGCTGGAGGACCGCAGGGTCAGCTTCGATTCGGCCTACTACAACCCCGAAGACACCTCCGTTCCGCGCTATATCCACGAGGTGTTTCAGCATGGAATGCCGGCTGATTTCCGCCTGATCGGCGCGACGACGCGCAGCCCGGAGGAACTGCCGCCCGCGCTGCGCAGCAGGTGCATGGAGGTGTATTTCCGCCCGCTGGACGCGGGAGAGGTCAGCCGGATTGCGGCGGGCGCGGCGGAACGCGCCGGGTATGAAATGAGCCCGGCCATCGCCCGCATGTGCGGCCAATACGCCCAATGCGGCCGGGACGCCGTCAATATGGTGCAGATGGCCGCGGGCCTGGCGCAGACGGAGAAGAGAAAGCGGATCGACCGGGAGGATATGGAATTTGTGATCACGTCGGGGCATTATCCCGCGCGCCCGGAACAGTTTGCGTCGCAGGAAAACCGCGTGGGCGCGGTGCACGGACTGGGCGTGTACGGCGCGAACCAGGGAGCGGTGCTCGAAATCGAAGCCGTCTGCCTGCCCGGCAGCGGCCGGGTGCAGGTGACGGGCATCGTGGAAGAGGAAGAGATCGGAAGCGCGGCGCATACGCTGCGCAGGCATTCGATGGCCCGCTCCTCGGCGGATAACGTGGCGTCGGTCCTGCGCTCGATGGGGTATCTGAAGGCGGATACCGACGTGCATATCAATTTTCCCGGCGGAGCGCCCGTGGACGGGCCCAGCGCGGGCGCGGCCATGGCGGTGGCGGCGGTCAGCGCGCTGACCGGGCAGCCGGTGGACGGCAGCTGCGCGATTACCGGCGAAATCGGCGTGCAGGGGCAGATCCGCCCGGTGGGCGGCATTCCGGAAAAGGCGCAGGCGGCCTGCCACGCGGGGCTCGTGCGCGTATGCATTCCCCGCGAAAACATGCTGGAGCAGCTGGAAAAGCTGGACGCTGAAATCATCCTGCTCGATACGCTCGACAAGACGCTGGAAAAGGTGCTGCTGCCAAGGGCCGAGCCCGAGCAGGCCGCGGACGCCGCTTACGCCGCCGCCCTTCCGATCGCTGCGCAGAGCGCCGAAAAATGACCGAACTTGCAAACGAATCCAACTTCTGCTACAATAAAATGCAATTATTATCCATGGAGGAATTATGACCGCGAAAAGAAAGCCCAAAACACAGCGCATTCCGCTGATGCCGCTGCGTGGATTGATGATATTTCCGCATATGGTTTTGCATTTTGACGTGGGCCGTCCGCGCAGCATTGCCGCGCTGGAAGAAGCGATGCTCGAAAAGCAGCGCATCTTTTTAGTGGCGCAGAAGGATGGAGAAGTCGAGAATCCGACGGCCGAGGATATGTGCCGCGTGGGCACTATCGCCCTGGTCAAACAGGTGCTCAACCTGCCCGGCGACAGCCTGCGGGTGCTGGTCGAAGGCCAGCAGCGCGCTGTTTTGAAATCCATCGTGCAGGAAGATCCCTACTGGGTGGCCGATGTGCAGCCCGTGAACGATATCGAAAACGAGGATGAAAACACCCTGCAGGCGCTGCTGCGCACGACGCATACGTTCTTTGAGGAGTACGCGCGGGCCAGCATGCGCGTGTCACCCGAAACGCTCAAATCGGTCGGCGAGGTCGATCAGCCCGATCAGCTTGCCGACGTGATCGCGGCCAACGTGCTCACGCGCCTGGAGGACCGCCAGGCGATCCTGGAAGAGATCAGCGTGGCCGCGCGCCTGGAAACGCTGTGCGGCATCCTGGCCCGGGAAACCGAGCTGGCCGATATCGAAAAACAGGTGCAGGGCCGACTGAAAAAGCAGATCGACAAGAACCAGAAGGACTACTATCTGCGCGAGCAGATCCGCGCGATCCAGGAGGAGCTGGGCGAAAGCCTGACCGCCGAAAGCGACGATCTCCGGGAAAAGCTGCGCAGGCTGCCCCTGAGCGAGGAAGCGCGCGAAAAGACCGACCGCGAACTGGACAGGCTGTCCCGCATGGCGCCCGGAACGCCCGAGGTCACTGTCAGCCAGACCTATCTGGAATGGATCTGCGATCTGCCCTGGGGCAAATACACCACGGACAACCTTGATCTCAGGCGTGCCCGGCGCATCCTGGACGAGGATCATTACGGCATGAAGCAGGTCAAGGAGCGCGTGATCGAATACCTCGCCGTCTGCCGCATGAAGCAGCTGATCGACGGGGAAAACGCCCTGCGCGGGCCGATCCTGTGCTTTGTCGGACCTCCGGGCGTGGGCAAAACCTCCATCGTCAAAGGCATTGCCCGCGCGGTGGGCCGCAAGTTTGTTCAGATGTCGCTGGGCGGCGTGCGGGACGAGGCCGAGATTCGCGGACATCGCCGCACGTATATCGGGGCGATCCCGGGCCGCATCATCGCGGGAATCAAGCAGGCGGGCACCATGAACCCGGTCTTCCTGTTTGACGAGATCGACAAGATGAGCAGCGATTTCCGCGGCGATCCCGCCAGCGCCATGCTGGAGGTGCTGGACAGCGAGCAGAACATGGCCTTCCGCGACCATTACCTGGAGTTGCCCTTTGATCTGTCCCAGGTGATGTTCATCACCACCGCCAACAGCATGGACACCATCCCCGGGCCGCTCCGCGACCGCATGGAAATCATCGAGGTGCCCAGCTATACCGAGGAAGAAAAGCTGCAGATCGCCAAGCGTCACCTGCTGCCCAAGCAGGTCGCGGAACACGGCCTGCAGAAGGGCAGCGTCAAAATGGGCGACGCGGCCATGCGCATGGTGATCGAAGGCTACACGCGCGAAGCGGGCGTGCGCACGCTGAGCCGCACGCTGGCGCGCGTGGTGCGCAAGGCTGCCGTGGAAATGCTGGATCAGGACGCGCAGCATGTGACGGTGACCCGCGAAAAGGTTACCGAATACCTCGGCGCCGTCCGGTTTTTGCGCGATCAGCCCGAGAAAAAGCCCTGCGTCGGCGTCGTAAACGGGCTGGCCTATACCACGGTCGGCGGCGAGACGCTGGCGGTCGAATGCGCCGTGATGCCGGGCAGCGGCACGCTGAAGCTGACCGGGCAATTGGGCGACGTGATGAAGGAAAGCGCGCAGGCCGCCCTGAGCTGGATCCGCGCGCATGCCGCCGAGTACGGCCTGGAGCCGGATTTTCACAAGAATATCGATATCCATATCCACGTGCCCGAGGGCGCGGTGCCAAAGGACGGCCCGTCCGCGGGCGTCACGATGGCGACGGCGCTGCTTTCCGGGCTGACCAACCGGGCCGTAAGGCAGGATGTGGCGATGACGGGCGAAATTACCCTGCGCGGCCGCGTGCTGCCCATCGGCGGCGTGAAGGAAAAGCTGCTCGCCGCCTACCGGGCGGGGATACGCACCATCCTTTTGCCCAGGGAAAACGAAAAGGACCTGGAAGAGATTCCCGAGCATGTGCTCAAAACCTTCGATATTCATTTCGCTGAGAATATCGCCGACGTGCTGCGCATCGCCCTGCTTCCCAAGGAATAAACGAGGTATACATGGAGATAAAGAACGCGAAATTCGTTACCAGTATGGCCGATTACGGCCGCTTCACGGGCATCGGCCTGCCCCAGATCGCCATCGCGGGCAAGAGCAATGTGGGCAAGTCCAGCCTGATCAACGCGCTCTGCCGCAACGGAAAGCTGGCGAAAACCAGCGGAACGCCCGGGAAAACCCGCCTGCTCAACGTGTTTGAGATCAACGGCGGGACGGGGGACGCCTTTCATCTGGTGGACTTGCCCGGCTACGGCTTCGCCAAGGTGGATAAGGCGGAAAAAACGCGCTGGGGCGAAATGATGCAGGAGTATTTCGACAGGACGCGCGAGCTCAGAACCGTATTGCAGCTGGTGGATATCCGGCATGAGCCTACGCGGGACGACGTCGATATGGTCGCCTTCCTCCGCGCTTCTGGCATCCCGTTTCAGGTGGTCGCCACGAAGGCGGATAAAATATCCCGCGGCGCGCGTATGAAGTATACCGCGCCGATTTGCCGCGCCCTGCAGGTGCAGCCCTGGGAGCTGATCGCCTGGAGCAGCGAGAACGGCGAAGGACGGGATAACCTGATCGCCGTGATCGACCGCGTGATCCACGCGCGGTCAACGTAGCGCTGCTACGCCTCCCTCCATTCAGCTTAGCCAGGACGAAAAATCCATCCCAAATCTGATAATCTTTTATACTGAGAATAGTATAAGAGCCATGATGCGAAGGGTAAAGCAAGATCAGGGAGAACGACGAGGGCGCTGCATTGCGAAGCTAAGCCGCTTTCGGGTGTTGACTTTGGAAGCGCAGTCTGATATGATAACAGCGAAAAAAGAGAAAGGAGGTCGTCCGTCATGTTCAACAATCAGCTTGCAGCCGGAACTGAATATGGAGCGATGACCTCGGCCTGTGCTTTTTTGTGCTGACAGAGCATAGGGCAAACTATGCGATTGAGCCGTGGCGTCCGCGTCACGGCGTTTTTCTGTTTATGAAGAGAGGGACGGAATGAAAGATTTGCAGCTGTATATTCCTCGCCCGGAGGATGGCTGGTTCTATGTGAAAATGATGTCCGACCCGGAGACGATGGCATACAATGCGCCGTGGTTTCCGCCGGACGGATGTATTCCGGAGCCGGAAAAAGAGTGGCTGAATTTACAGGCGTACTGGATCGGAAAAGAGCCGGAGCGGTTTTACGCTTTTCTCCAGCGAAAAAGTGACGGAGCCTTTGTGGGAGATGTGAATTATCACCATAGCTCGGAGCGGATCCGGTACGATATGGGAATTGTGATTTACGCGCCGGAAAGGGGAAAGGGATATGGCAGGCAGGGCCTTCTTCTGCTGCTGGACCGGGCGTTCAGAGTGGACGGCGTCGCTTGCCTGCACAATGATTTCGAGACAGCCCGCGATGCCGCTTATCACATCCATAAAGCGGCTGGCTTCAGGGAGACCGGAATAGCTGACGGGATCATTCAGCTGGAACTGACGCGGGAAGAGTATTTGCGAAACAGCTGAATAAAACAAGAACAGTCAAAAAACAGAAAAAAATTACGGAGGAATTTCAAATGCGTATTACGCTGAGACCCATTGACGATACAAACCGCGAAGCGGTGCTTGCTCTTTCCGTGCGGGAGGATCAGCCCTTTGTCGCGCCGAACGACGTATCCCTGCGGCAGGCGGCGGAAACGAATGAAGAGCACCCAGGCGTCGCGCGCCCGTTTGCGATCTTCGCGGACGATCAGCTCGTCGGCTTCTGCATGTTCGCCTTTGCCCCGGAAGCGAGAGACCCGGAGGACCGTTACTGGCTCTGGCGCTTCATGATCGACAAAAGCGAGCAGGACAAGGGCTACGGACAGGCCGCGCTTGCCGAGATCATCCATTATTTCAGGGAGAACGGCGCGGATCGGCTTTACCTGTCCACGGAACCGGAAAACGAAAGGGGCCTTCACGTGTACCACAAGGCCGGATTCCGGGAGAACGGCATTATCTGCGAAGACGAGGCCGTTCTGATGCGGATGCTGAAGGGCCCGAACAGGACGATCAGGGAGTTTTACGGCGTCGACGTGGACGCGCGCCTGCGGATCAGGGGCAAAAAGGGCTACGGCGTGAGCGTCGCCGTGTTCGACGGGGAGGACCTGGACACCTATTGCGCCGGCAGCGGCCGCTTCGGAGAGGACTTCCCGGTGAATCCGGACATGCTGTTCCAGGCGGGCTCTGTCAGCAAACCCATGTTTGCGCTGACGCTGCTGCGATATGCCGACAAGGGACTGATCGACCTGGACGCGGATATCTCGGGCATTGTGCCGGAATTCGTCAAAAAAGGCCCCGTGACCTTTTCCGCCCTGCTCAGCCATACGGCGGGCTATAACCTGCACGGCTTTCCCGGCTACCGGGCGGACCATGCGCCGCTTTCGCTGATAGACGTGCTGAACGGAAAGGGCAATAGGCCGAAGCTCAGAAGGATCCGTCCTTATGGCAGGCAGCACATGTATTCCGGCGGCGGCATCACTTTGGCCGAGCTGGCGTTCACAAGGATCACGGGCACGACGCTGCGGGAGGCCTTCCAGAAGGAGGTCGCCGAACCGCTGGGACTGAAGCGCACCGGCTTCTATCAGCCGCTGGACGAAGAATTGGTTTCCAATGCTGCGTTTGGCGGCAGACTGGCGGACAAGGAAGACGCTGCCCACGGCTATCACTACTATCCGGAGCACGCCGCGGCGGGCCTCTGGACCACGCCCACGGAACTGGTCAGGATCGGCCTCGCCCTTTCCCGAAGCTACCGCAAGGGCGGTCTGCTCAAAAAAGAGACCGCCCGGCGCATGCTCACGCCGGTGATGGACGACTATGGGCTTTGCGTTTACAACCTCAGGGGGGATATCGGCTGCCACGGCGGCTGGAACGAAGGCTTCCTGACGGCGTGGTGGTTCTCGCTGCGCGAGGATCTTTGCGTGGCAAGCATGATCAACCGGTCCACGGAAGAGCTGGATTGCAAGCAGACGGAAATCGCAATCGAGCTGTTCCAGACCGTGGAAGAAGACCTGGCCGACGCGCCGGGCAAGCGGAGATTGAAAGCCTTCTGCGGCAAATATGAGCATCCCGGGAACGCCGATCTCTGCGTGGACGAGGTTTTCCTGCGGGACGGAAAGCTGTACGCGAAATTCATCGACACGGAACGGGGTGAATTCACCGGTCAGCTTTATCCCATCGGGAAGAACGCTTTCGGCCGCAAGGGTGGTTTCACGAAGCTGACCTTCGGCAAGGACTGCGTGACCGTCAATGAGAAAGAAACCTGCAAAAAGCTACCATAATAATTCCCCCTGAAATATTGAATCCGCGGGCGTCTTTTCCACTCCGGCGTTGCTTCGTACGCCCCGCGCCCTGCGCATGGGCATGCGCGCGGGTTTCGGGCGGCAATCTGCAGGATTGCCCGTCCTCAGCTTCGCTGCGTTCGGCGCTGCTCCGTTCAGCTTTGCCAGAATAAAAAAGCATCCCAAGTTTGTTGATCTTTTCAGAGCCATGATGCAAATGGAAAATTAAGGCAAGAAGCGCTGAATTTCCGCGAAACAGGCAGAAAAACGCGCTTTCTTTTGACTCGCCCCGCGCTACTCCCTGCGGGAAGCGCGGGTTGCGGGCGGCAATCTGCGGATTGCTCGCCCTTAGCCTGCCTGCGGCAGGCGCTTGGCAGAAAGCTGGGCAAAGAAACCTGCGTTAGCGGCCGCTCCTGCTGCAACGCTTTCCGCCAACTGGCTTATATGTCGGCAACCGTTCCCGGGCGACCGGCTTTGCCGCTCTGCCCGGGAACTCACTTGGCCCCATAGGCCAAACAGGCGGGAGCAAGTTTGGTTTACGCTCCGCACTACAACGCCGGGATGGGTCCAGGGGTTTCGAGCGCCCGGAAAATCTTCCCTTGGGATGATAATCCTGGCCTTCGGCCAGCGCAAGCGAACAGCGAGAAACG
>CACWLY010000037.1:12823-35907 GCA_902761825.1 uncultured Eubacteriales bacterium | reverse complement strand
ACAAGCTCGCTTGTTTTATCGGCGATTTTTCTCCTTTTTCCTGTGCGCTTCGCGCACAGTCTGGCCAGCGAAGCTGGCCTGCCCGGGAACGGTTGCTGATACTAAACTCAAATTAAAGACTTAATAAATAGGAAAAAGTATGGTATACTGGAATGGGTGATAAAAAATGAGCCGATTCCAGATGAGTAAGGAAGAGTACGAAGCAGTCAAGGTAGCAGAGAAAGGTGTCAAAGACAAGAAAACAAGCAAAAGGCTTCGGATCCTGATGCTGCGGTATGAAGGATATAAAGTAGCGGACATAGCAAAGATGTATGGAACGCGAAAAGAATGGATCAGCCAGGTATGCCGAAGGTATCGGGAACAAGGGCTGGAAGAATTCATACGGAACAAGTATAAGACGCACCATCGGTCGTTGACAGATGCGGAAGAGGACGCGATCCTTGCCCCATTTGAAAAGGCAGCAGAAGCAGGGCAAATGGTAACAGTAAAAGAAATCAAGGCAGCCTTTGATAAAGCACGAGGGAAAGATACGGGGCGGGGATATATTTACATGCTGTTGAAGCGTCATGGATGGCGGAAAGTGATGCCGCGATCGAAGCATCCGAAGGCGGCGAATGAGGAGGCGTGCGACGCCTCAAAAAAAATAAACAATCTGTGCTGGAAATGGGAAAAAAGTGCGAGCCGAACTCAAGAGTGCGATTGATGTTCCAGGACGAAGCAGGGTTTGGAAGAATCAACAAACCCAAGCGTTGTTGGTGCAATAAGAAAATACGTCCATCCGTTCCATGTCATCATATCCGGGAATATCGCTATGCTTATGGTGCGGTAGAACCCATGACGGGCGATAACTTCTTCTTGGTTATGCCCTATTGCAGCACAAACTGTATGAACACATTTCTGGAAGAATTAGCAAAACAGTATCCCCAGGATCAGATTCTTCTTGTTTGTGATGGCGCAGCCTGGCACAAATCAAAAACGCTCAAAGTTCCTGCAAACATTACGCTGCTTGGCATTCCTCCGTATACACCAGAAATGAATCCCATAGAGCAAATCTGGAAACAGCTCCGATCTATGGGATTCAGGAATGAAGTATTCAAAACGCTCAATCATGTTGTTGATCGTCTTTGCGATACAATTTGCAGTCTCACCAATGATATGGTCAAAAGTATTACTTGCAGACAATGGATTTCTGATGCGTTTTTAATTTGAGTTTAGTATTAGAACACAAATCGTATAACGCCCTTGCGCGCCGGTGTCAGGGATAGATAAAAGGGGCCTTTTCGGCCCCTTTTTTATTGCGCGAAACCGGGTTTGCGATCAGAACAGGCCCGTGATCTTTCCGTTTTCGTCCACGTCGATCTTCTCGGCGGCGGGCACGCGGGGCAGGCCGGGCATGGTCATGATATCGCCGGTGAGCACGACGATGAAGCCCGCGCCGGCGGAGACCTTCACGTTCTTGATGGTGACGGTGAAATCCTCGGGCGCGCCGAGCAGGGAAGGATCGTCGGAGAAGCTGTATTGTGTCTTGGCCACGCAGACGGGCAGCTTATCGAAGCCGAGCCTGGTCAGCGTTTCGATCTGCTTTTTGGCGGCGGGCAGCACGGCGATATCCTTGCCGCCGTAGATCTTGCGCACGATGGCCGTGATTTTCTCCTCGATGCTGCCGTCCAGGTCATAGGAGAAGGTGAAATCGCCCTTTTCCTCCTCGCACAGGCGCACGACCTCGCGCGCCAGCGCCTCGCCGCCCTTGCCGCCCTCGGCCCAAACGGTGGACAGCACGGTGTTCACGCCCAGTTCGCGGCACTTGGCGATGATAAAATCGATCTCGGCGTCGGTATCGGTGGGGAAACGGTTGACCGCCACGACGCAGGGCAGTTTATACACGTTCTTGATATTGGACACATGGCGCAGCAGGTTCGGGATGCCCTTTTCCAGCGCCGCCAGGTCCTCGGTCGCCAGCTGTTTTTTATCCAGCCCGCCGTGCATTTTAAGCGCGCGCACGGTAGCCACGATCACCACGGCGTCGGGGACAAGCCCGGCCATGCGGCACTTGATATCGAGGAACTTTTCCGCGCCGAGATCGGCGCCGAAGCCGGCCTCGGTCACGGTATAATCGCCCATTTTCAAGGCCAGGCGCGTCGCCATCACGCTGTTGCAGCCGTGCGCGATATTGGCGAAGGGGCCGCCGTGCACGAAAGCGGGCGTGCCTTCCAGCGTCTGCACCAGATTAGGCTTGAGCGCGTCCTTGAGCAGCGCGGTCATAGCGCCCACGGCCTTCAGATCGCCGGCGGTCACGGGCTTATCGTCATAGGTATAGCCCACGATGACGCGGCTCAGGCGCTCCTTGAGGTCGGTGATCGAGGAGGCCAGGCAGAACACCGCCATGATCTCGCTCGCCACGGTGATATCGAAGCCGTCCTCGCGCGGCGTGCCGTTCACCTTGCCGCCCAGGCCGTCCACGATGAAGCGCAGCTGGCGGTCGTTCATGTCCACGCAGCGCTTCCAGGTGATCCTGCGCGGATCGATATTCAGCGCGTTGCCCTGCTGAATGTGGTTATCCAGCATGGCGGCGAGCAGGTTGTTGGCCGCGCCGATGGCATGGAAATCGCCGGTAAAGTGCAGGTTGATATCCTCCATGGGCACCACCTGCGCATACCCGCCGCCGGCGGCGCCGCCCTTGACGCCGAACACCGGGCCCAGGGAGGGCTCGCGCAGCGCGACGGTCACGTCCTTGCCGATGCGCTTGAGGCCGTCGGCCAGACCGATGGTGGTGGTGGTTTTGCCCTCGCCGGCCGGGGTCGGCGTGATGGCCGTCACCAGCACCAGCCTGCCGTCCGGGCGGTCGGTCTCCTTCAGCAGGGCAGGATCGACCTTGGCCTTGTACCGGCCGTACTGCTCGATATACTTTTCGTCGATGTGCGCTTTCTTCGCGATCTCCATGATGGGCCGCATCTCGCAGGCCTGGGCGATCTCGATGTCAGTCAGATAAGCAGCCATAGCAGCGTCCTCCTTTTTTATGCAGACAGTTTATTTGAAATACTTTACGCCCGCCTCAAAGATGCGGATATCGTAATTGCCGGGAACGTTTTTATACAGGCCACTGTTCCAGCGCTCGCTGTGCCCCATCTTGCCCAGCACGCGGCCGTCGGGGCTGGTGATGCCCTCGATTGCGGCCATGGAGCCGTTGGGGTTGAAACGCACGTCGCCGGTGGCGCAGCCCGCGAGATCGACATACTGGGTGGCGATCTGTCCGTTTTCGGCCAGCTTTTTGATCAGCGCTTCGTCGGCGTAGAAGCGGCCCTCGCCGTGGGAGATCGGCACGCTGTACACCTCGCCGGGACGGGTCAGCCGCAGCCAGGGCGATTTGTTGCTTGCTACGCGCGTGTGCACGATGCGGCTCTGGTGGCGTCCGATGGCGTTGAAGGTCAGGGTCGGGCAGCTTTCATCGGTATCGATGATCCTGCCGTAGGGCACCAGGCCCAGCTTGATCAGCGCCTGGAAGCCGTTGCAGATGCCCAGCATCAGGCCGTCGCGGCAGTCGAGCAGGTCGGTCACGCCTTCCTTGATCGCCGCGCTGCGGAAGAAGGCCGTGATAAACTTGCCGCTGCCGTCGGGCTCGTCGCCGCCCGAGAAGCCGCCCGGGATGAAGATCATCTGCGCTTCACGGATCGCCTCGGCAAAGGTGTCCACGCTGCGGCTGACGCCCTCGGCGGTCAGGTTGTTGATCACGATGATGCGCGGATCTGCCCCGGCGTCGGCCATGGCCTTGGCGCTGTCGTACTCGCAGTTGGTGCCCGGGAAGGCCGGGATCAGCACCCGGGGCCTGGCCGTTTTAACGGCGGGCGCGGGCCAGGAAACGGCCTCGTAGGTCAGGTTCGCGGTATCGATCTTCGCGTCGGGGATATTGCAGGCGTATACGCCCTCGAGCCTGTCCTCATAAAGCTTTAGCAGCTCGCCGGCCTGCACGCTCTCGCCCCGCAGGCTGAACGCGCCGTCGTCGGTCACCCGGCCAAGCGGCACGCCGCAGCCGGGCGCTTCCGCCATCTCCAGGACGAACGCGCCGTAGTGATAGCCGAACAGCTTTTCCACGGTCAGGCCGTCGTCGAACCTGAACCCCAGCCCGTTGCCGAAGGCCATCTTCATCACGGCTTCGGCGATGCCGCCCAGCCCGGGCGTATAGCAGGCCACGGCTTTCCCGCTGCGCAGCAGGTCATGCACGGCGGCAAACACGCCGATCAGCGACGCGGTGTCAGGCAGCCCGTTATCGTCGGTCTCGGGGGCCAGGAGCACCGCCGCGTGCCCGGCCTGCTTGAACTCGGGCGATACGATTTCATCCGCCTTGCCGGTGGTCACGGCGAAGGAGACCAGGGTGGGCGGCACGTCCAGCTTTTCAAAGCTGCCGCTCATGCTGTCCTTGCCGCCGATCGCGCCGATGCCCAAACGCATCTGCGCCTCGAACGCGCCAAGCAGCGCCGCAAGCGGTTTTCCCCAGCGCCTGCCGTCGGCGCCGGGCTTTTCAAAATACTCCTGGAAGGTCAGGTACACGTCCTCAAAGCTCGCGCCCGAGGCGATCAGCTTGCTCACCGATTCCACCACGGCCAGGTAAGCGCCGTGATAGGGACTCTTTTCGGTGATGAAGGGATTGTAGCCCCAGGCCATGAGCGAAACGTCGTCGGTGTGCGCTTTTTCCACGCTGATCTTCTGTACCATGGCCTGAATGGGCGTCAGCTGATACTTGCCGCCGAAGGGCATCAGCACGGTGCCTGCGCCGATGGTGGAATCGAAGCGCTCGGACAGACCGCGCTTGGAACAGACGTTCAGGTCGGAAGCCAGCTTCCGGCAGTTTTCGGCAAAGCCGCCGACCGTCTTTTTTTCATAGGCCGCGGGCTTGTCCGGGGTAATCACGATATGCTTGTCCGCGCCGTTGCTGTTCAGGAATTCGCGGCTGATATCCACGATCCTGCGCCCGTTCCAGTTCATCACCAGCCGGGGCTCGGCCTGCACGACGGCCACGGGGCAGGCCTGCAGGTTTTCATCCCGCGCCAGGGCGAGGAAGGTGTCGACGTCCTCTTTTTCCACCACCACGGCCATGCGCTCCTGGCTTTCGCTGATGGCGAGCTCGGTGCCGTCCAGGCCGTCGTATTTCTTGGGCACGGCGTTCAGATCGATCACCAGCCCGTCGGCCAGCTCGCCGATCGCCACCGATACGCCGCCCGCGCCGAAATCGTTGCAGCGCTTGATCAGGCGCGTGGCGGCCGGGTTGCGGAACAGGCGCTGGAGCTTGCGCTCCTCGGGCGCGTTGCCCTTCTGCACCTCGGCGCCGCAGGTTTCCACGCTGTGGGCGTTGTGCGCCTTGGAGGAGCCCGTCGCGCCGCCGATCCCGTCGCGGCCGGTGCTTCCGCCCAGCAGGATCACGACGTCACCCGGCTCGGGGCGCTCGCGGCGCACGTTTTCCGCAGGGGCAGCGGCGATGACCGCGCCGATCTCCATGCGCTTCGCGGCGTAACCGGGATGATAGATTTCATCCACGATGCCGGTAGCCAGGCCGATCTGATTGCCGTAGGAGGAGTATCCGGCGGCCGCCGTAGTGACCAGCTTGCGCTGGGGCAGCTTGCCGGGAATGGTCTGGCTGACGGGCACGGTGGGATCGGCCGCGCCGGTAACGCGCATCGCGCCGTACACGTAAGCGCGCCCGCTGAGCGGGTCGCGGATCGCGCCGCCGATGCAGGTGGCCGCGCCGCCGAAGGGCTCGATCTCGGTGGGGTGGTTGTGCGTCTCGTTCTTGAACAGCAGCAGCCACGGCTCTTTTTTGCCGTCGGCCTCGATCTCGATCTTCACCGTGCAGGCGTTGATCTCCTCGGATTCGTCCAGCTTATCCAGCTTGCCCTGCTTTTTGAGGGCTTTCACGGCGACGGTGGCCAGATCCATCAGGCAGACGGGTTTGTTTTCCCGGCCCAGGCTGCGGCGCACGGCCAGATAATCGTCATAGGCCGCCTGCAGCAGGGGATCGGCGAACTCCGCGCCGTCTATCACCGTCAAAAAGGTGGTGTGGCGGCAATGATCGCTCCAGTAGGTGTCGATCATGCGGATCTCGGTGATCGTGGGATCGCGGCGCTCGGACCGGAAATAATCCTGGCAGAAGGCGATATCGTCGGCATCCATCGCCAGGCCGTAATCGCGCACGAACCGTTCCAGCTCGGCGCGGCTCAGGCCGATAAAACCGGTCAGCGTTTTCACCTCGGTCGGTATGGCGTAATCGGCCTTCAGCGTTTCGGGCATGGCGAGCGACGCTTCCCGGGCTTCCACCGGGTTGATCACATATTTTTTGATTTCATTCAGCGCTTCGCCGCCGATATCGCCGTACAGCGCGTACACTTTGGCGCTGCGCACCAGCGGACGCTCGCCGCGGCTGCTGATCTGGATGCACTGGGCGGCGGAATCGGCCCGCTGGTCGAACTGACCGGGCAGGTATTCCACGGCGAACACCGTCGCGCCATCCAGGTTCACCTCTTCGGCGGCCTGATCGACCTGCGGCTCGCTGAACACCGTTTTTACGGCGTAATCGAACAGCTCGCGGCTGATATTCTCGGCGTCGTAGCGGTTCAGCACGCGCACGTTTTCCAGCCCCGCGACGCCCAGCAGGCTGCGGGCGTCGTTTAGCAGGCTTTCCGCCTCCTGCGCCAGGCCGGGCTTTTTTTCCACGTAAATCCTGTAAACCATGCTTACCTCTCCCCCGCCTTCAGCGCGCGCGCGCCGATATCCCTGCGGTAAAACGCGTTGTCAAAATGAATGGTTTCCACGTCGGCGTAGGCGCTGTCTATGGCGGCCCGCAGCGTATCGGCCACCGCCGTCACGCCCAGCACGCGGCCGCCGCTGGTGAGCAGCCTGCCGTCCTGCGCCTTCGCCCCGGCCACGAAGACCCGCGGCCAGACGGCGTCGGGCACGGTGATCTCATAGCCCTTTTCATAGGCAACGGGATAGCCCCGGGACGCCATGATGACGCAGGCGGCGTGCCTGTCGCTGAAGCGCACCTCCGCATCCTTGAGCGTGCCCGCCGTCACGGCCCGCATGATGGTCAGCAGGTCGCTTTCCAGCAGCGGCAGCACCACCTGGGTCTCGGGATCGCCGAAGCGGCAGTTGTATTCGATGACCCGGGGGCCTTTCGGCGTCAGCATCAGCCCGAAATACAGGCAGCCGCGGAATTCACGGCCCTCCGCCTTCATGGCGCGAACTGTGGGCAGAAAGATCTGCTCCATGCACCGGGCCGCGATCTCCGGCGTGTAGTAGGGATTGGGAGCAATCGTGCCCATGCCGCCGGTATTGAGGCCGGTATCGCCGTCCCCCGCGCGCTTATGGTCCATGCTGGAGATCATGGGCGCCACGGTTTCGCCGTCGGTAAAGCTGAGCACCGACACTTCGGGGCCGGTCAGGAACTCCTCGATGACCACCCGCGCGCCGCTTTTGCCGAACTTGCCGTCCCGCATCATGGACACGGCGGCTTCCTTCGCCTCCTCGCGGGACTGGGCGATGATCACGCCTTTGCCCAGGGCCAGGCCGTCGGCCTTGACCACGATCGGCGCGTCCTGCGTATCGATATAGGAAAGCGCGGCGTCCAGATCGTCGAAGGTCTCGTAAGCGGCGGTGGGGATGCCGTACTTTTTCATCAGGTTTTTGGCAAATACCTTGCTGCCCTCGATGATGGCGGCGTTCGCCCTGGGCCCGAAGCAGGGAATGCCCCTGGCCTCCAGCGCGTCCACGCAGCCCAGCACCAGCGGATCGTCCGGCGCGACGACGGCGTAATCAACGGCGTTTTCCACGGCGAAGCGCACGATGCCGTCGATATCGGTCGCGCCGATGTTCACGCACTGCGCGTCCCGGGCGATGCCGCCGTTCCCCGGCAGGGCGTAAATCGTTCCGACCTCGGGGTTTTCCTTCAGTTTTTTGATGATGGCGTGCTCGCGTCCGCCGCCGCCTACCACAAGGATCTTCATGCAATTGCTCCTTTACGGGGAAAGGGTACGTTTCTTTCTTTCTGAGAAAGAAAGAAACAAAGAAAGCGCGTTTTGTCGCCGTACCTGTCGCAGCATGCACGCCAACTGGCTTTGCCGCGTACCGCCGTTCCCGGGCAGGCCAGCTTCGCTGGCCGTGCGGCGTGCGAAGCACGCCGCGAAAACCTGGCAGACAGACCGAAAAATGAATATATTCATTTTTCGGCTGGCTCCCAGGTTTTCATTTGCCCGGGAACTCTCTCGGCGCTGTAAAGCTTCACGCGGAAGCAAGCCTGGTTTTCAAAGTTTGCTCCATCGCGGGCTGCGGGTCCAGGGGGATCATCCCCCTGGCGCAGAGCTCGAGGCCGCGGAGGCCTCGAACGTTCCCCCCTCTCAGTGGTGGAACAGGCGCATCTTCGTGAACGCCATCGCCATGCCGTACTTGTCGCAGCATTCAATCACCGCGTCGTCGCGGATGGAGCCGCCGGGCTCGGCGATATACATGACGCCGCTGCGATGCGCGCGCTCGATATTGTCGCTGAAGGGGAAGAAGGCGTCGCTGCCCAGGGATACGCCGGTAATGGTATCCAGGTAGGCGCGCTGCTGCTCGCGGGTGAAGGGCGCGGGCTGAGCGGTAAAGTACTTCTGCCAGTTGCCGTCGGCGCACACGTCCTCTTCGTTCTGGTTGATGTAGCCGTCGATCACGTTGTCGCGGTCGGGGCGGCCCAGGTCGGGACGGAAGGGCAGGTTCAGAACCTGATCGGCCTGGCGCAGGAACCAGGTGTCGGCCTTGCTTCCGGCCAGGCGAGTGCAGTGGATGCGGCTCTGCTGGCCCGCGCCCACGCCGATGGCCTGTCCGTCATAGGCAAAGCACACGGAGTTCGACTGGGTATACTTGAGGGTGATCAGCGAAATGATCAGGTCGCGCACGGCGGATTCGGGCAGGTTTTTGTTGGCGGTCACCACGTTCCGCAGCAGTTCCGCGTCGATTTTGAAATTGTTGCGGCCCTGCTCGAAGGTGATGCCGAACACCTGCTTGCGCTCCTGCGGATCGGGCACGAAATCGGGATCGATCTCCACGATGTTGTAATTGCCCTTGCGCTTGGTTTTGAGGATCTCCAGCGCTTCGGGCTCGTAGCCGGGGGCGATGATGCCGTCGGACACCTCGCGCTTGATCATCTTCGCGGTGGTCACGTCGCACACGTCGCTGAGCGCCACCCAGTCGCCGAAGGAGCACATGCGGTCGGTGCCGCGGGCGCGGGCGTAGGCGCAGGCCAGCGGGCTGTCGTCCAGGCCCTCGATATCATCCACAAAGCAGGCTTTCCTGAGCTTTTCGGGCAGGGGGATGCCCACGGCGGCGCTGGTGGGAGACACATGCTTGAAGCTCGTCACGGCGGGCAGGCCCAGGGCGGCCTTCAGTTCCTTTACCAGCTGCCAGCTGTTGAAGGCGTCCAGGAAGTTGATATAGCCCGGGCGTCCGCTGAGGATCCTGATGGGCAGGTCGCTTCCGTCGTGCATGTAGATTTTCGCGGGCTTCTGGTTGGGGTTGCAGCCGTACTTCAGTTCAAATTCCTTCATCGCTTTTTCCCTCACTTGTTCTTGTTCACCAGGCGGTTTTCGGTTTCGCCGGTCTTGAGATCGACGGTGCGCACATACAGGGAGATCTTGTTGTCCGCGTTCAGGGCGTTCCAGATTTCGTCGGTGATTTCGTCGATATCATTGCCGACGGCCACGCGCTCGGGCTCGCCCTGGAAGGTGGGAATGGGATTGCCGTCCTGCACGTAGGTGTGGATGAAATGTCCCAGGCCGGGCAGCGCGGGATAGCGGAAGGTGTAGCGTGCGCAGGCGCTGCCTTTTTCGTCCGCGCTCTTGAGGATGTTCATCTGATAGGTGAAGTCGCCATCTGCAAAAGTCAGCATGCCGCTGATGCGCGGGGTGAAGTTGGGCGCGTCGGGCTCGAACTCCCGGCTCTCCAGGGCCTTGCTGAAGCAGAAGCCGGCCTTCAGGCCGTCGTAGATCGTATCGGTCTGATTGCCGTTGGTGACGATCAGGTTGTTTTCATACTGCCGGATGGCGGCGTAGATGATCAGGCTGGGATCCTGCACCTTCGAGGCGTCGAAGGGCTCGGTGAAGACTTCCCCGTTCTTCTCGGTAAACACGCGGTTGCGGCTGTTGGCGCTGCGGCCCATGATGAAATAGGCGGCGACGGCCTTCCTGCCGTCGGCGGACTTGCCGATGACGATTCCGCGTCCGGGATAGGTGTTGTTTTCCAGCAGGTCGCGTATGGCGTTGATCTTGTAGATGTTCATGATTCATTCCTCCTTCATTCTGGCGCACAGCGTTTCCACCGCCTGGGGCAGGATTTTCCATTCGGCCTGGCGCATCACGCGCTTCTGCAGGCGTTCCGGGGTGTCCCCCGGCAGCACGCGCACGGCCTTCTGCATTATAATTTCGCCGCCGTCGGGGATCTCGTTGACGAAATGCACGGTGGCGCCGGTCACCTTGACGCCTTTCCGCAGGGCGGCTTCGTGCACCCTGAGGCCGTAGAACCCGGCCCCGCAGAAGGAAGGGATCAGGCTGGGATGCACGTTGATGATTTTTCCGGCGAAACGGTCGGTAAACCACCGGCTCAGTATGGCCATGAACCCGGCCAGCACGATCAGATCGATTTGCCTTTCCTCCAGCGCCTGCGCGACGGCCCGTTCAAACGCCTCCTGGCCGCCGCATTCGCCGCGCAGCACGGTCAGCGTTTCCACGCCCGCGAGCCGGGCGCGCTCCAGGGCGTAAGCGTCGGCTTTGTTGGAGATCACCAGCACGACCTCGCCGCTCCGGATGACGCCGGCGCGCTGCGCGTCCAGGATCGCCTGCAGGTTGGTCCCACCGCCCGATACGAGCACGGCCACCCGCGCTTTTTTCTCAGCCATCGCTCTTTCCTCCGATCATGCCCAGCGCCGGCAGCAGCATGCCGCCCACGCTGTTGCCCAGGATCACCATCCACAAAAAGCCGAAAGCCTTAAGCGACACGATGCCCGAAGCGGCAAAGTAAAAGATATCGGCGATCGAATGCTCAAAGCCGCTGAGGATGAACACCGGGATGCAGAACAGGATGCCGATCACGTCCTTCCGGTCGCGGTAAACGCTGACCGCCATGTACATCAGGATGCCGCAGAACAGCGCGCGCACGAAGGTCTGGCCCGGCAGCTGCAGCAGCTTTGCGGCGCACAGCTTTTCGGCGGCTTCGCCCAGCCCGGACAGCCCGGCGCGGATCAGCGCCCCGCCCAGCACGGTGCCCACGGCGTTGCCCAGCAAGCCCAGCAGCAGCACGGACAGCTCTTCCTTTCCGTGCTTTTCGGGAATGAACCCCACCTTGCCGGTGAACAGCGCGTAGCCCTTCAGGCAGATGCACAGCAGCGCCACCGAGAACATGACCGCGCCGACGTAGCGGTTATCGCAGGCCAGGAACACGCTGCCGCCGATGGTGATCAGCAGCCCGGCGCTCAGGCCGGAGACCGTCTTTTTCAGCATAAGTGCCTCCAAACAAAACGATGAGTGCGTTTCTTTTCGTCAAAGAAAGGAATCGGCGTCCGCCGTCATACGATCTCGATCTTCTTTTCGCCCTCGGCCATTTCGCCGATCACGTAAGCGTCCACGCCGTTTTCGCGCAGAGCGTTCAGCGCCCTGTCGGCGTCTTCGCGTCTGACGACCGCGCTCATGCCAACGCCCATGTTGAAGGTGTTGAACATATCGCGCTCGGGGATATTGCCCAGCCGGGCGATCAGGCCGAAGATCGCGGGCGTCCTGATGGCCGCTTTTTCGATCCGCGCTGTCAGGCCGTCGGGAACGCAGCGGGGAATGTTCTCGTAAAAGCCGCCGCCGGTAATATGGCTGATCCCGCGGATCTCCGCTGCGCGCAGCGCCGCAAGCACGGGCTTTACGTAGATGCGGGTGGGCGTCAGCAGCGCTTCGCCAAGCGGAAGGCCCAATTCGGGAACGACCCGGCCCAGGTCGGCATGCTCGATATCGAACACCTTGCGCACAAGCGAAAAGCCGTTGGAATGCAAGCCGCCGGAGGGCAGGGCGATCACGATATCGCCGGGCCGCATGGCGTTCCTGTCCAGCACCTTGTCCTTGTCCACGATGCCCACCGAAAAGCCAGCCAGGTCGTAATCGTCCGGCTGCATGGTGCCGGGATGCTCGGCGGTCTCGCCGCCGATCAGCGCGCAGCCCGCCTGCACGCAGCCCTCGGCCACGCCGGAAACAAGAGAAGCCACCTTTTCGGGCTCGTTTTTGCCGATCGCGATGTAATCCAGGAAGAACAGCGGCTTCGCGCCGCAGCAGACGATATCGTTGACGCACATCGCCACGCAGTCGATGCCCACGGTATCGTGCTTATCCATCAGCTGCGCGACGCGCTGCTTGGTGCCTACGCCGTCGGTGCCCGACACCAGCACGGGCTCCTTCATGCCGGTCATGTTGGGAGCGAACAGGCCGCCGAAGCCGCCCAGACCGCCCAGCACGCCGGGAACAAATGTGCGCTCCACGTGTTTTTTCATCAGCTTTACGCCCTCGTAACCGGCTTCGATATTGACGCCGGCGGCGGCGTAAGAGGCGGAATGCGACTCGTTGCTCATGGGATCATTCCTTTCCGTTCCAGCAGTAGGTGCACAGCTCGCAGGCGGGCAGGCCGATCGCCCGGATCACGCCCTCCAGCGTCTGGAATTCCAGCGAGGCGAAGTGGAAGCGCTCGCAGATGGCCCGGCGCAGCTTTTTCCCGCGCTCGGTCGTTCCGTCGCTGTATTCGTCCAGATGCTCAAAGCCCGCTTCGCCCTCCAGCTCCATGATCACCCGGCGGGCGATCAGGTCCATATCGCTGTTGGAGCGGGAGAAATTCAGGTACTTGCAGGCGTACATGATCGGCGGGCAGGCCGAGCGCATATGCACCGATTTCGCGCCATTCTCATAGAGGAAATCCACGGTTTCCTTGAGCTGCGTCCCGCGCACGATGGAGTCGTCCACGAACAGCAGGTTTTTGCCCTGGATCAGCTCGTGCACCGGGATCTGCTTCATTTTGGCGATCTTGTTGCGGTCGCTCTGCCGGGCCGGGGTGAAGCTGCGGCTCCAGGTGGGCGTATATTTGATGAACGCGCGGGCGTAACGCCGATGGCTGCCGTTGGCGTAGCCGATGGCGTGAGGCGTTCCGCTGTCGGGCACGCCGCCCACATAGTCGATCTCGCCGTCGAAGCCGCCCTTCGCGTCGTTCGCGGCCATGATCTCGCCGTTGCGGTAGCGCATGGCCTCCACGTTGACGCCCTCGTAGGTCGATGTGGGGTAGCCGTAATACGTCCACAGAAAAGAGCAGACGCGCTTTTTCCTGCCGGGCGCGGCCAGCTGCTCCATCGAATCGGGCGTCAGCTCCACGATCTCGCCGGGGCCGAGCTCCTGAACCGTCGTGTAGCCCATCTTTTCATAGGCGAAGGATTCAAAGGACACGGCGTAGCCGTCCTCGCCCCGGCCGATATGCACGGGCAGGCGGCCCAGCTTGTCCCGGGCGGCGATCAGGCTGCCGTCGTCCTTCATGATCAGGATGGCGGCCGTGCCCTCGATCACCCGGTTGGCGTAGCGGATGCCCTCCACGAAGCTGTCCTTCTGGTTGATGACGGCGGCGAGCAGCACCGTGCTGTTCACGCGGCCGCCGGTCATCGCGTCGAAATAGCTGCCGCTGCGGCTCAGGCACTGCTCGATCAACTGCTCGGCGTTGTTGATCACGCCCACCGCGCAGATGGCGTAATTGCCCAGGCGGGAACGCACCAGCAGCGGCTGGGGATCGGTGTCGCTGATGCAGCCGATGGCGCTTGTGCCGCGCATTTCCTCGAAAATATGCTCGAATTTTGTACGGAAAGGGGAGTTTTCAATGTTATGGATCTTCCGCTGCAGCCCGATTTCCGGATCGTAAGCCGCCAAACCGCCCCGGCGGGTGCCCAGATGGCTGTGATAATCGGTGCCGAAGAACACGTCGGCCAGGCAGTCGCGCCGGGAAGTGATGCCAAAGAATCCGCCCACAGGTGTAAAGCTCCTTTACGGTAATGAAAACAATACGCCGGGGGGCATATCGCCCCGCGGTGTATTGCAGGATATATCAGGCGAAGAACAGCTTGGAGAGCGTCATGGGATCGATGTATTCGCCGTCCTTGTATACGCGCATATTGCCGCTGGCGATCTCGTCGATCAGCATCACGCTGCCGTCGGGCGCGTAGCCGAACTCAAACTTGATGTCGTAGAGCTCCAGGCCCTTTTCCTTCATGTCGTCGGCCACGATCTGCGTGATCTTCCGGGTCATTTCCTTGATCTCGTCGTACTGTCCGGCGGTCATCACGCCCAGCACGATCAGGCCGTCCTTGGTGACCAGGGGATCGCCCTTGGCGTCGTCCTTGAAGGTCATTTCGACGTAGGAGGGCAGGTCCGCGCCGTTTTCGATGTAATCGCCGTAGCGGCGGATGAAGCTGCCCACGGCCTTGCGGCGGCAGATCACTTCCAGGCCGTGGCCGAACACCTTGGCGGGCAGCACTTCCATCGTGGTGTTTTTCAGGTCGGCGCCGACGTAGTGGGTTTTGATGCCGGCCGCGTTGACCTTTTCAAAGAAATAAATGCTCATGCGCAGGTTCACGTCGCCCACGCCGTCGATGGTCAGGCCCACGGAATTTTCGCCGGGATCAAAAACGCCGTCCTTGCCGGTGCAGTCGTCCTTGAACTTGAGCAGGTAGTTGCCGTTGTCAAGCGCGTAAACGTTCTTGGTCTTTCCGGTGTACACAAGCTTCTGTTCCATGGTCATACACTCCTTATATCGATAAAATAAAGGGTACGCGGTTTTATTGCAGCCGCTCCAGAATGCCGGCGTCCTTTTCCAGCACAGTCCGGGCGGCCGAAGCGCGCAGGGCGTCGAGCTTTCCGGCCAGCGCCCCGTCCTCCACGGCCAGGATCTGGGCGGCGAGCAGCGCGGCGTTCGCGCCGCCGCCCACGGCCACGGTGGCTACGGGGATGCCGGAGGGCATCTGCACGGTGGACAGCAGCGCGTCCAGGCCGTCCAGCAGCGGGCCGGCGCAGGGAATGCCGATGACCGGCAGGGTGGTGTTGGCAGCGATGGCCCCCGCCAGGTGGGCCGCCATGCCCGCGGCGGCGATCAGCGCGCCGAAGCCGTTCTTCCGGGCGTTCAGCGCGAACGCGCGCGCCTCCTCGGGCGTGCGGTGCGCGCTGTATACGTGCACCTCAAAGGGGATTTCCAGGCTTTTCAGCACATCGACGGCCTTTCTGATCACCGGCAGGTCGCTGTCGCTGCCCATGACGATGCCCACTTTGCGCATGGCGGTTCCTCCTCGAAAAAGTAAAACGGATGCACTCGGAGCATGAAAGCAAAGTCAAGTGCACCCAGACGGCCGGGAGGCGTAGCAGCGCTACGTTGACCGGAATGAAGCAACGCCAAGACGGAAAAGACACCCAAAGATGATAAGATTTTAGATTGAGAATAGTATTATACGATTCCCGTTCCGCTGTGGTGCTCCACTGGTACCAGGCTGGTACGTATCCGTCAGTCGCGGGAAAAGGCGCTTTTTCGCGCAGTCTCAGTGTATCATTCGCGGCAAACCTTGTCAAGACAAAAACATTCGTAAAAACCGCAAGAATTCCCCGCTTTAATTTCATCAAAATGACCAATAATGCCAAAATGCCGCGAAAAACACGAACAAACATCTTGACGGACACGCGAATGTGCGCTATAATCCATCGGAATCTAAAGAGGGTTCGCCCGAAAGGAGCAGGGTATGGATCGCATCCGGCTGGTGGGCTGCGCGCAGCCCGATCCCCGCAGCGCAAAGGTTCTTTCCGCCTTGCCCTTGCTTTCCGATCATATTTATACCGTTTTTCCCGGCTTTTGCGACGTGCATGTGCATTTTCGTGAGCCGGGTTTTTCTTATAAGGAGACCATCGCCACCGGCAGCCGGGCGGCGGCGCGGGGCGGATATACCGCGGTATGCGCAATGCCCAACCTGAACCCGGTGCCCGATACGGCGGAGCATTTGCAGCCGCAGCTCGATCTGATCCGCGATACCGCCCGCATCGCCGTCTATCCCTACGGGGCCATTACAATGGAAGAAAAGGGCGAGCGCCTTTCCGATATGGAAGCGCTCTCGCCCCATGTGATCGCCTTTTCCGACGACGGCCGCGGCGTGCAGGACGGCGCGCTCATGCGTAAGGCCATGCGGACGGCGAAACGGCTGGGCAAGGTGATCGCGGCGCACTGCGAGGATAACAGCCTGCTGCGCGGCGGCTATATCCACGACGGCGCGTATGCCAGGGCGCACGGGCACAGGGGCATCTGCAGCGAAAGCGAGTGGCGGCCCATCGCCCGGGACGTCGAGCTGGCCGCCGAAACGGGATGCGCCTATCACGTGTGCCATATTTCCTGCAAGGAAAGCGTCGGCATCATCCGCAGGGCCAAGGCAGCGGGCGTGGACGTGACCTGCGAGACCGCCCCGCATTACCTGCTGATGAACGAAAACGACCTGCGGGAGGACGGGCGCTTCAAGATGAACCCGCCCCTCCGGAGCCGGGACGACCAGGAAGCGCTGCTTGAAGGGCTGACGGACGGCACGATCGATATGATCGCCACCGATCACGCGCCGCACAGCGCCGAAGAAAAAAGCCGCGGACTGGAAAACAGCGCCTTCGGCATATCGGGGATCGAAACGGCCTTTCCGATTTTGTACACCTGCCTGGTTCAAAAAGGCGTGATCACCCTGGAACGGCTGATCGAGCTTATGTCCGCCGCTCCGCGCAGGCGCTTCGGCATCCCTCTGGGGCAGGAATACACCGTGTGGGATCTGGAAAAGCGCTATCCCATCGATCCGGCCGATTTTCTTTCAAAAGGCAAAGCGACGCCCTTCGCGGGCCTGCAGGTGCAGGGCTGCTGCATGGGCACCGTACTGAACGGCAAACGCGTATTTTAAGGAGGTTCACCATGGCAAAGCGCACCGACATCAAGAAGGTACTGATCATCGGCTCCGGCCCCATCGTGATCGGACAGGCCGCGGAATTCGACTACGCCGGCACCCAGGCCTGCCTGGCCCTGAAAGAGGAAGGCTACGAGGTCATTCTGTGCAACAGCAACCCCGCCACCATCATGACCGATACCTCCATCGCCGACAAGGTGTACATGGAACCGCTGACGCTGGAATACATCGCGAAGATCCTGCGCTACGAGCGTCCGGACGCCATCGTGCCGGGCATCGGCGGCCAGACCGGCCTGAACCTTGCCATGCAGCTGGAAAAGAAGGGCGTTCTGCGCGAGTGCGGCACGCAGCTGCTGGGCACCAGCAGCGAGAGCATCGAGCGCGCCGAGGACCGCGAGCTGTTCAAGGAAATGTGCATGAAGATCGGCGAGCCCGTGATCCCCTCGGAAATCACTTATAATATAGAAGAAGCCAAGGCCGCCGCCCTGCGCATCGGCTATCCCGTAGTGCTGCGTCCGGCCTTCACCCTGGGCGGCACGGGCGGCGGCTTCGCCAACAGCGAGGAAGAGCTGGTCGAGATCGGTATGAACGGCTTCGCCCTCTCCCCCGTGCATCAGGTGCTGGTGGAAAAGAGCGTGAAGGGCTACAAGGAGATCGAGTTCGAGGTCATGCGCGACAGCAACGACCACGCCATCACCATCTGCGGCATGGAAAACATCGATCCCGTGGGCGTGCACACCGGCGACAGCATCGTGGTCGCGCCCATCCTGAGCCTGAACGATCACGACCTGAAAATGCTGAACGACAGCGCCATCAAGATCATCCGCGAGCTGAAGATCGAGGGCGGCTGCAACGTGCAGTTCGCGCTGAACCCCGCCTCCTCCGAATATTTTCTGATCGAGGTCAACCCGCGCGTTTCCCGCTCCTCGGCCCTTGCCAGCAAGGCCAGCGGCTATCCCATCGCCCGCGTGACGGCCAAGATCGCCCTGGGCATGGCGCTGGAAGAGATCGCCGTGGCCGGGGGCACCGCCGCCATCGAGCCCAGCCTGGATTACATCGTGGCCAAGTTCCCGCGTTTCCCCTTCGACAAATTCGCGAGCGCGCCCAACACCCTGGGCACCCAGATGAAGGCCACCGGCGAGGTCATGGGCATCGGAAGCACGCTGGAGGAATGCCTGCTCAAATCCGTGCGCAGCCTGGAAACCGGCGCGTGCCATTTCCGCCTGGCGAAGTTCGACGGCATGAGCGACGAAGCGCTGCTTGCGTACATCCGCGTTTTCCGGGACGACAACGTGTACGCGATCTTCGAGCTGCTGCGCCGAGGCGTATCCATCGAAACGCTGCACGAGGCGACCATGATCACAGCCCTTTTCCTGGAAAGCTTCCGCCGCATCGTGGACATGGAAAAGGCGCTGACGGCCAACGTGAACGACGTGGACACGCTGCGCGCGGCCAAGGTCATGGGCTTTTCCGACCGCTATATCGCGCGGCTGTGGCGTCTGGACGAAACCGAGGTTTACCGGAAGCGCCGCCAGCTGGGCATCATTCCGGCGTTCCGCATGGTGGACACGCTGCACACCGGCAAATATATCGCCTACCTGTATTCCAGCTATTCCGGCAAAAACGACAGCCGCCTGACCGGCAAAAGGAAGATCGTGGTGCTGGGCGCGGGGCCGATCCGCATCGGCCAGGGCGTGGAATTCGATTACTCCACCGTGCACGCCGTGCAGACCATCCGCCGGGCGGGCTATGAGGCCATCATCATCAACAACAACCCCGAAACGGTCTCCACCGATTACACCACCGCCGATAAGCTGTACTTTGAGCCGCTGACGCCCGAAGACGTGATGGCGATCATCGATTTCGAGCAGCCCGAGGGCGTGATCGCCTCGCTGGGCGGCCAGACCGCCATCAATCTGGCCCAGCCGCTGATGGAGCGGGGCGTCAAAATCATCGGCACCGACTGCGCCGCGATCGAGCGCGCCGAAAACCGCGACAGCTTTGAAAAGATCCTGCTGGAGCTGGGCATTCCCCAGCCCAAGGGCCAGGCGGTGACCAATATCGAGGACGGCGTGGCCGAAGCCAACGCCATCGGCTATCCCGTGCTCGTGCGCCCGAGCTTCGTGCTGGGCGGCCGCGCGATGCAGATCGTGGGCAACGAAACCCAGCTGCGCAAATACCTGAAAGAAGCCGTCGAGATCGACGCCGACAAGCCCGTGCTGGTGGACAAGTACATCCAGGGCAAGGAAGTGGAAGTGGACGCCGTCTGCGACGGGCTGGACGTGTTCGTGCCCGGGATCATGGAGCTGGTGGAGCGCACCGGCATCCACAGCGGCGATTCCATCAGCGTGTACCCCACCTTCTCGATCTCCGACAAGGTCAAGGGCGTCATCCTGCAATACGCCAAAAAGCTGGGGCTCGGCATCGGTATCAAAGGCCTGTACAACATCCAGTTCATCGTGGACAGGCAGGAAAACGTGTATATCATCGAGGTCAATCCCCGCTCCTCGCGCACCGTGCCCTTCCTCTCCAAGGCCACGGGCTACAGCCTGGCCGACATCGCCACCGAGGTGATCCTGGGCAAGACCCTCAAGGAGCAGGGCATTTTCCGCCTCTATCCCGAGGAAAAGAAGCGCTACTACGTCAAGGTGCCGGTATTCAGCTTCAACAAGATCAAGGGCCTGGACGTGTACCTTTCGCCCGAAATGAAGTCCACAGGCGAGGCCATTGGCTACGACGACAAGCTGAACCGCGCGCTGTACAAGGCGCTGCAGGCCGCGGGCATGCGCCTGCAGAATTACGGAACGGTGTTCGCCACCCTCGCGGGCCGCGACAAGGAGGAAGCGCTGCCGCTGATCCGCCGCTTCTACAATCTGGGCTTCAACATCCAGGCCACCGAGGGCACGGCCCGCTATTTCAAGGAGCACGGCATCCGCACGCATGTGCTGCACAAGATCAGCGAGGGCAGCAGCGAGATCCCGGACGCCATCCGGCAGGGCCACCTGGCCTACGTGATCAACACCCGCAACGTCGGCTCGCTCGACCAGGCCACCGACGGCGCGGAGATCCGCCGCCTGGCGACCGAAAACAACGTGACCATTTTCACCTCGCTGGACACCGTGCGCGTGCTGCTGGACGTGCTGGAGGAGACGACGCTGACCATTTCGACGATCGACGCGTAAGGGGGAGACGTTGGGGGCTCTTCGCCCCCAAACCCCGAACCAGGGTACTGAGTACCCTGGACCCGCAGCCCGCGATGGAGCAAATCTTTTAAACCAGACTTGCTTCCGCGTGAAACTTTCATGCAACCATGCATGTTTCCGGGCATATGGGAATCAAAGGGCCAGCCAGAAAATGAATACATTCATTTTCTGGTCTGTCCGTTTGATTCCCGCGGCGTGCTCCGCACGCCGCACGCGCGGCAAAGCCGCGCTGCCCGGGAACGGCGGTACGCGACTAAGCCGCACTATGCGATTGCAGCATGGGTGGTGACAAACGCAGGTTTTCTTTGCAGCTTTCTTTTTCCTAAAAGAAAGCGCGTATCCTTCTATCAGGAGCAACTGATGCGACAAGGAATCTTCACGATCACAGAAAACGTCCCTCTGGCCGCCGGCGTATACCGCATGCGGCTCGCGGGCGATACAAGCGCGATCACCGCGCCGGGACAGTTCATCAATATCCGGCTGAACGGCCTGTACCTGCGCCGTCCGATCTCGGTATACGACGCGGACGGCGACGCGGTCACCGTCATTTACAAAACGGTGGGCCGGGGCACGGAGCAGATGGCACGCATGCGCGCGGGCGAAACGCTGGACGCGCTGACCGGCCTTGGCAACGGCTACGATACCGCGCCCGCCGGCGAGCATCCGCTGCTGCTGGGCGGCGGCGTGGGCGTTCCGCCGCTGTACCTGCTCGCCAAGCGGCTGATCGCCGGGGGCAGGCGGGTTTCGGCGGTGCTGGGCTTCAATACGCGATCCGAGGTGTTCTGCGTCAGCGAGTTCCGCGCCCTGGGCTGCGCCGTCACCGTGACCACCGCCGACGGCAGCTGCGGCGAAAAGGGCTTCGTCACCGACGTCCTGCCCGCTGATTACAGTTATTTTTACGCCTGTGGCCCGCTGCCGATGCTGAAAGCGGTCTGCCGCGCGTGCTCCGCGCCCGGCCAGGTCAGCCTGGAGGAGCGCATGGGCTGCGGCTTCGGAGCGTGCATGGGCTGCACGATCCAAACGAAGAATGGCCCGCGCCGCGTCTGCAAGGACGGGCCGGTATTCCGAAAGGAGGAGCTGCCATGGGACGCCTGAGCGTCAGCCTGTGCGGCATCCCGCTGGACAATCCGGTGATCCCGGCCAGCGGCACCTTCGGCTACGGCTATGAATTCGCCGAACTGTACGATATCAACATCCTGGGCACGTTCTCCTTCAAGGGCACCACGAAGGAATCCCGCTTCGGCAATCCCACCCCGCGCATCGCCGAGTGCACGGCGGGCATGATCAACGCCGTCGGATTGCAGAATCCCGGCGTGGAGCGGGTGATCAGCGAGGAGCTTCCCCGGCTCAGATCCTGTTTTCACAAGCCGGTAATGGCCAACGTGAGCGGCTTTTCCGTCGCCGATTACGCGTACACCTGCGAAAGGCTGGACGCCGAGCCGCAGGTGGGCTGGCTCGAGGTCAACGTCAGCTGCCCCAACGTGCACGGCGGCGGCATGAGCTTCGGCACCGATCCCAAGGCAGCGGCGGAAGTGACCCGCGCCGTCAAAAAAGTGACGAAAAAACCGGTCATCGTCAAGCTGTCGCCCAACGTGACCGATATCGTTTCAATCGCCCGGGCGTGCGAGGACGCGGGCGCGGACGGCGTCAGCCTGATCAACACGCTGCTGGGCATGCGCATCGACCTGAAAACCCGGCGGCCTGTGATCGCCAACACCATGGGCGGGTTTTCCGGCCCGGCCATTTTTCCGGTAGCGCTGCGCATGGTCTATCAGGTGTCAAAGGCCGTCGGCATTCCGGTAGTCGGCATGGGCGGCGTCAGCAGCGCCGAGGACGTGATCGAAATGCTGCTGGCCGGGGCAACCGCCGTCGAGGTGGGCGCGGCCAACCTGGTCGATCCCTGGGCCTGCCGGGATATCGTCAGCGCGCTGCCCCGGACCATGGACAAATACCGTATCAACACGCTTGAAGAAATCATCGGAGGTGCGCATTCATGGCAAAAGACGTAATCATCGCCTGCGATTTTTCCAGCGCAGAGGCGACCTACGCATTCCTGGACAAATTCACCGGCCGCAAGCCCTTCGTCAAGATCGGCATGGAGCTGTTTTACGCCGAAGGCCCCGAGATCGTGCGGCAGATCAAGGCCCGGGGACACAGGATCTTCCTGGACCTCAAGCTGCACGATATCCCCAACACCGTCAAAAAGGCCATGGCCGTGCTGAGCGCCCTGGACGTGGACATCTGCAATCTGCACGCCGCCGGCACCGTGCCCATGATGGAAGCCGCGCTGGAAGGGCTGACCCGCGCCGACGGCAGCCGCCCGCTGCTGATCGCCGTGACCCAATTGACCAGCACCGATCAGCAGCATATGGAGGACGACCTTCTGATCCGCGAGCCCATCGATCAGGTGGTGCTGCATTACGCGCAAAACGCCCGGAAAGCCGGTCTGGACGGCGTGGTCTGCTCGCCCCTGGAAGCCGGAAAGGTGCATGCCGCCTGCGGCGAAGGCTTCCTGACCGTCACGCCCGGCGTGCGCTTCGCCGACGGCGACGCGGGCGACCAGAAGCGCGTCACCACCCCCGCCCGCGCCCGGGAGCTGGGCAGCGATTACATCGTGGTGGGCCGGCCCATCACGGCGGCCGCCGACCCGGTCGCGGCCTATGAACGCTGCGTGCGGGAGTTTGTCGGATAAAAAGGAAACTTTAAGGGCCTCCGCGGCCCTTAAAATCCTGCGCCAGGAGATTTCATCTCCTGGACCTCATCCCGCGATGAGGCTGACCTGGAAAGCCAGACTTATACTATTCTCAGTATAAAAGATTATCAGATTTGGGATGGATTTTTCGCCCTGGCTAAGCTGAATGGAGGGAGGCGTAGCAGCGCTACGTTGACCG
>CACWLY010000037.1:0-12778 GCA_902761825.1 uncultured Eubacteriales bacterium | reverse complement strand
GTATTAGTTCCCACGGCGTGCTCCGCACGCCGTACGCGCGGCAACGCCGCGCTGCCCGGAAACGGCGGCACGCGACAAAACCTGTTGGCGTACAGCCCGCAGCAATTACGACGGCAAAACGCGCTTTCTTTGTTTCTTTCTTTCTCAGAAAGAAAGAAACGTATCCCCCTCCCCCATCATGAAAGGAGTCAAGCACCATGGAACAGTTGATCGCCCGCGACCTGCTCAGGATCCACGCCGTATTCTTCCGCCCCGACGAGCCCTTCACCTGGGCCAGCGGCATCAAAAGCCCTGTATACTGCGACAACCGGCTCACGCTCACCGCGCCCGACGTGCGGCTGGACGTGGAAAACGGCCTCGCGCGCCTGATCCGTGAAAACTATCCCGCTGCCGAAGTGCTGATGGGCACGTCCACGGCGGGCATTGCCCACGCGGCAATTACCGCGCACATCATGGGGCTGCCGATGGGCTATGTGCGCTCCGGCGCGAAGGATCACGGCCGTCAGAACCAGATCGAGGGCAGGCTGGAGCCCGGCCAGAAGGTCGTGGTGGTGGAAGACCTGATCTCCACCGGCGGCAGCGTGATCGAGGTGGTCAACGTGCTGCGGGAGGCCGAGGCCGAAGTGCTTGGCATCGTATCCATATTCACTTACGGCATGCAGAAGGGGCTGGACCGTCTGGCCGCCGCCGGTGTGAAAAACGTGAGCCTGACCAATTTCGACGTGATCGCCCGTGTGGCCGCCGAGGAGGGTTATATCCAGCCCGCCGATATCGCGCGCCTGATCGCCTTCCGCGACAATCCCTCCGATGAAAGCTGGATCAAGTAAATGAGAAGCCTGATCGATATTCTGGACCTTTCGGTGGAGGAAATCGACGCGCTGATTTCCGACGCCGAAAGCATTATCGCCGATCCCGGCAGGTATGCCGACTGCTGCAGGGGCAAACAGCTGGCCGCCCTGTTTTTCGAGCCCTCCACGCGCACGCGGCTGAGCTTTGAATCGGCCATGCTGGCCCTGGGCGGCCAGGTGCTGTCGGTTACCGGCGCGGGCATGAGCTCCGTCTCAAAGGGCGAAAGCATAGCCGATACCATCAAGACCGTCAGCTGCTACGCCGATATCATCGCCATGCGCCACCCCCAGGACGGCGCGGCGCTGGTGGCGGCCAACAGCACGCAGCTGCCGGTGATCAACGCCGGGGACGGCGGTCACAACCACCCCACTCAGACGCTGGCCGATCTGTTGACCATTCACAGGGAAAAGGGACGGCTGGGCCATCTGGCCGTCGGCGTTTGCGGCGACCTCAAGTACGGGCGCACGGTGCACAGCCTGATCGCCGCCATGAGCCGCTATCCCGGCATCCGCTTCGTGCTGATCTCGCCCGAAGCGCTGCGCGTGCCCGATTACGTGACCGACGGCATGAACCGCATGGGCATCCCCTATACCCAGACCGCGTCGCTCGAAAACGCGCTGCCCGATCTGGATATCCTGTACATGACCCGCATTCAGCGGGAACGCTTTTTCGATCCCGCGCTGTATGAGGCCCTGAAGGACAGCTATATCCTGACCGCCGATAAAATGCGGCTGGCGCGCCCCGATATGTGCGTGATGCATCCCCTGCCCAGGGTCAACGAGATCAGCGTCGCGGTGGACAGCGATCCCCGCGCCTGCTATTTCAAGCAGATGTTCAACGGGAAAATGATGCGCATGGCGCTGATCCGCAAGCTGCTCTCCGATCCCGCCACGCCCGCGCCGCGCGCCGACCTGTACCACCACCTGCGCTGCATGAATCCCCGCTGCGTATGCCAGACCGAGCAGGAGCTGCAGCCCGCCTTCTTCCGCGTGCCGGGCGATAAAGAGATCTACCGCTGCCTGTACTGCGAAATGCAGGCGCGATGACATTTTCATGGGTTTTCTTCCCGATCGTTCCGGCGCAGGCGTATTGCTATCCGCCGGAAGGGATCACGCCAGATGATGCGCTTCCACGGACAGCGCGATCGGCGCGTCGGCTGCGAAGGTGATCCCGTCCGCGCTCAGGGGCGTGGGGATCAGGGAAGTAACCGTCCGCTCCCCATCGTTGATAAACAGTTCAATGCTCTCCTTGTCCATCAGCAGGCGCAGGGTGAGCTTTTTGTTTTTGACTTCCGCGATCACGTGGCGCGTATGGGCGATGTCCCGGTGGGAACCGCCATGGCTGCGGTCAAAGACCAGTTCTCCCCGGGCCAGATCGCAGCGGATCCCGATATAGTGGCCGGCGTCTTTCGCCACATGCAGGGTAAAACGGCGGCAGGCGGAGCCCTGGGGAAGCAGGGTCACCGTCATATCCATCAATCGGCCCTGCACGCCGGGCAGCGATGTTTCTTCCATCACAGGCACCTGCTCATGGATCACGGTATCCTGCCACAGCCTTTCCATTTCCTTCACGGGGCGCTGGCACAGCCTGCCGTTCTCCATGAACACTTCCCTGGGCGCGCTCATCTGTCCATACCAGGGATGGCGGCGGGGCGCTTCCTTGCAGGTTTCCCAGTTGTCCATCCAGCCGATCATAATGCGCCGCCCGTCGGGAGCAAGCACCGTTTGCGGGGCATAGAAGTTCAGGCCGTGATCCACGGGCTGGACGCTTTCCCGAACGAATTGTCGGTCCTTTTTAAGGTACCGGCCGATGATGCACACGGTGCCGAAGCCCGCGTGAAACTCTTCCCGGGCGCGCATTTCCTGCGGGCTGACGATCAGCACCTGCTTGCCGCTCAGGGGGAAATAATCCGGACATTCCCACATGCGGCCGTATTCCTTGCGGCAGGCGTCGATCTCGGTTACGAAATGCCAATCCAGCCCGTCCTTGCTTTCCATCAGCAGCACCGTGCCTGATTTTTCCTCGTGCCGGTTGCCCACCACCATGCGGTACACGCCGTCCTCCCGCCAGACCTTGGGATCGCGGAAGTCGAATTCGCTGTACCCTTCCGGCAGGTGGGCATGGCGGATCACGGGGTTGAGCAGCGACTTTTCAAAATCCTTGCCGTCGCCGACAGCCACGCACTGCGCCTGGGTTTCCCGGCGGAAGGTGCCCGCGGGCTGCACGCCGGTATACACCAGCATCAGCTTCCCGTCCGGCGTTTCCACCGCGCTGCCGGAAAAGCATCCGCCCGCGTCCGCGGCCGTATCGGGGGCCAGGGCGCAGGGCATATAGGTCCAGTGCAGAAGATCATTGCTGACCGCGTGGCCCCAATGCATCGGGCCCCACTGCCGGGAGAAGGGATGATACTGGCAGAACAGATGGTACTGCCCTTTGTACCAGCAGAACCCGTTGGGATCGTTCATCCATCCCACCAGAGGCGTCAGGTGAAAAAGGGGCCGTTCGTCGGCAGACAGCTTCATCGCCTGCTCCCGTTCAAACTCTCTTACCCTGTCCAGGGGCGTGGGATTTTTGCTCATGGGAACCTCCTGTGCTGTGGATGCTCAGAAACCGGGAGCCGGATCACCGGCCCCCGGCAGAAAATGCTGGAATATTACTTGGCGGCTACGTAACGGTCGTACACGGTCTGATAAATGTTCAGCAGGTCGCTCATGCCGCAGCGATTGAGGAAGGACTTGTAGGCTTCCCAGTCCGCGTCGGAGGGGCCGCCTTCTTTGATCCACTTGGCTTCGTATTCGGCCACGGCGCGCTCAAAGTCGGCGCGGTAGAAGTCGATATCGTCCAGCTCTGTTTCGGTGAACACGCAGTCCTGGGGATAGAAGGAGAAGTCCTTCACAAACTGGAAGAAGTAGTCGTAGGTGTCAGCCAGACGATCCATGGCGCGGTCTTCCATGTAGAAGTATTCGTTGTAGTATTCGGACAGGATCAGCTTGGGGCCGGCCACTTCGTTCTGGCTCTTGAGCTCGCCGGAGGACTTGTTGAACTTCGCGCGGGATTCTTCATCGGTGATGGACAGCCACATGCCCTTTTCATCCTGGCCGGTGAACCATACGCCGATGGGGCCGTACTGCAGCTGCATCACGATGTCGCCCTGATACCACAGATCATAGAAGGCGAGCAGCCTGGCGGGGTCTTTGCACTGAGCGGTGATGGAGAGCTGGCCGGAGTTGGTGGCGCCGCCGGTGCGCAGCGTCACGTTGCTGGCGCCGTCGGGGCCGGTCAGGATGGGCAGATACACATAGTCAGCGGCGTGAGGGCCGGTGATTTCGGGGATTTCCCACCAGGTGGTCACGCCCACGCGGCCGCCGGAAACCTTGGCAATCAGCTGGTTGGTGTCCTGGGAGAACATTTCCAGGTCCATCAGGCCGTCGGCATACCAGTCGTGGAAGTAGGTGATGGCGGCGCGGTAGTTATCGTCGTCGCAGACGAAGTTGACCACGCCATCCGCGTTCACGGTCAGGTCCATGCACACGTCGTTGATCCAGTTGGTGAAGCCGAAGCCCGCGTAGAACACGTTCTGGCCCCAGCACCACTGGTCAAAGCCGGTGCTCATGGGAATGGTGCTGCCCGCGTCGTTGCCATAGTACTTGGCGGACATGTCGTTTTCCTTGAAAGCTGCCAGAACGTCGTGGAGCTCTTCCAGGGTGGTGGGAACGGCCAGGCCCAGGTCGTCCAGCCAGGCCTTGTTGATCATGGCAAACTGAGGGATGGAGAAGATGGAGTAATCCTTTTCCCGGCCGATACCGGCGGTGCCCATCTGCTCGCCGGCGGGCAGGCCGTAGATCTTGCCGTCGTTCATGGTGATGGCGGCGCGGATCTCAGGATGCTTTTCCAGGATGGCGGAGAGGTTCGGCATGATTTCGGGGTTAATGTAGGGCGTCAGGTCGATGAAGGTGCCGGCCGCGCCGTAACGCATCAGGTCAAAGTTGCTGAACCCGCAGGCCTGGAAGGCGTCGATCGGGTTTTTGCTGGCGGCGTTGCCGCTGATGCGGGTGCCCACCACTTCGCTCAGGCTGTCGGACCAGCAGTCCCAGGTGATCTTGATGCCCGCCTGCGCTTGCAGGTCATTGAGCACCGGGTTATTGTCGTAGCCGCCGGACAGGGCGGAGATGCCGCTGAGGACGTTGAACTCGGTCTGCTCCGCGGAAGCGAAGGAAGCCAGGCCCAGGAGCATCATGGCAGCCAGAAACAGAGATACGACCTTTTTCATGAGAATCCTCCTTTATTTGGTTGATATTGACAGCATCTTTTCGATGCCGGAGATCGGGATTATCCTTTTACGGCTCCTGCCATCAAGCCTTTCTCAAAGTACTTCTGCACAAAGGGATAGGCGATCAGCATGGGGGCGGCGGCCACGATGATGGAGGCAAATTTGATCATTTCGGTCATTTTGTTCAGCTCCGCGTAACCGCCGGAAATCATGCTGGCCTGGTTGGCCGAGGCCGAGGACTTGATCAGGATATTGCGCAGCACCAGGGGCAGAGGCGCCTGCTCGTTGGTCATGTAGATCAGGGCGGTGAACCATTCGTTCCAGTAGGCTACCATGGAGAAGATGACCATTACGGAAAGGATCGGCAGGGACAGCGGAATGATCATGGAGAAGAAGATGCGGAAATGGCTCGCGCCGTCGATGCTTGCCGCTTCCTTCAGCGCGCCGGGAATGCTGTTTTCAAAGTAATTCCGGGCGATGATGGCGTTGCTCACCGCCACGCCGCCGGGCAGGAACATGGCCCAGACGGTCTGCATGATGCCGGTTTTCTGCACGATCAGGTAGGTGGGGATCAGGCCGCCGCCAAAGTACATGGTGATGATGAAAAATATGCTGATGAGCTTTTTGCCGGGCAAATCGGGGATCGACAGCGGATAAGCCACCAGATAGATCAGCGCTACAGAGTAGATGGTGCCCAGAACGGTATACAGGATGCTGTTGCCGTAGCCGCGCACGATGTTGGGCTCGGCAAACACCGCTTTGTACCCTTCAAAGGTGAACTGGCTGGGCAGCAGGAAGGTTTTGCCCGCGTATACGTCGTAGGGGTCGGAGAGGGAAGCCACCAGCACGTAGTACAGCGGATACGCCACGATCAGCAGGATGATGAGGGAGAAGGCGATCAGAATGACGTCGCTGGTTCGGTCGCTGAAGCCGCCCAGCTCGCCTTGCTTTCTTCTGGAAAGAACGGACATTTTTTCTTCCTCCCTTCTCACACAAAGTTGACGTCGCCGAACTTTTTGGCGATCCGGTTGACGGCCAGCAGCAAAACGATATTGATGGCCGTGTTGAACAGGCCCACGGCGGTGCCCAGCTCATACTTGGCGCTGACGATGCCCTGCTCGTACACGTAAATAGCGATGATATCGCTGGTGGCGCGGTTCAGATCGGTCTGGAGCAGGTAAGCCTTCTCGAAGCCTACGTTCATGATGCCGGAGGCGCTCATGATCAGCTGCAATATGATCATGGGCAAGAGGCAGGGAATGTCGATGTGCAGTATGCGCTGGAACACGGACGCGCCGTCCGTTTTGGCCGCTTCGTACAGGGAGGCGTCGATGCTGCTCAACGTGGCCAGGTAGATGATGGTACCCCAGCCTGCTTCCTGCCAGATGCCGCTGGCTACGTAGATGGTGCGGAAGGCGCCAGCCTCGGTGAGAAAATCGATCCTCGTGCCCGCCAGCAGGTTGATCAGGCCGCCGGAGGGAGACAGGAAGATGCGCAGCATGCCGCAGATCACCATGGTGGAAATAAAGTGCGGCGCGTAAATGACCGTCTGCACGGTGCGCTTGAGTTTCCTGAAGCGAAGCTGGTTCAGGGCAAGGCTCAGGATGATGGGCACCGGGAAACCCCACAGCAGGCCAAACAGGCTCAGCTTGATGGTATTCCACAGCATCCGGCCAAAGGTGGGGGCGCGGAAGAAGCGTTCAAACCACTTCCAGCCCACCCAGGGACTGCCCGTGATGCCCAGGCCGGGATTATAATTGCGGAAGGCGATCTGTATGCCGTACATGGGGCCGTACTTATACACGATGGTGATGACCACCGGGATCAGCAGCAGCACATACGGCTGCCAGTTGTCCGCAATGCGCCGCCCCAGACTTTTGCGGTGAACGCGCCGGCGCGGGGCCGCTGTCGTAGACATAAGCATTCCTCCTGTCGTTGTCGTTTGTTTTTTATTGATCATGAAACGTTTCATGAATTTCAAACATAGAATAGCACATCCATTACCGTCTGTCAATGGGGTTTTTGAAAAAATGTCAAAATATTTTCCATTTGTCCAATGCCCGTATGAAACACGTTCATGACTGGCAGTCGGCACGAAAGCCCTTGACCATTCATCATGAAAATGGTATTATATTTCATGAAACAGAAGGAATGAAGGGAAACAGCATGATGAAAGACAAAACAGCCCCCACCATGGCGGACGTGGCCCGGGAAGCGGGCGTGGCCCTGGGCACGGTGTCCCGGGTGATCAACGGCCAGCAGGTGGGCGAGGAATTCAGAGAAAAGGTCAACGCCGCCATCCAGCGGCTGGGTTATAAATACAACAGCAGCGGCCGGGCCTTGCGCACCGACCGCACGAATACCATCGCATTGATCATTCCCAACACCATCAACCCCTATTTCGCCCTGCTGGTGCACCATATCAATATGGAGCTGGAAAAGCGGAACCGCCGGATGCTGCTGTGCTTTACGGAATATGATACCAACCGGGAAAACGAGCTGATCCAGATGGCCCAGCAGAACCGGGTGGACGGCATTATCGCCCTGACCTATAACCCGGATCTGACCATCCCGGAGGACGTTCCTTTCGTGACCATCGACCGCTTCTTCTCCGCCTCCGTCCCCTGCGTGGCCGCGGACAACTTCGGGGGCGGTTCGTTGGCGGCCCGCAGGCTGAAGGAACTGGGCTGCGCGAACGTCGCGTTTATGCGCATCGGTTCCACCCTGGTCAACGAACCAAGCAAGCGGAAAGAAGGCTTCGTGGCCGCCTGCGTGGAAATGGGCCTGCCCTTTGAAGTCATGGCCCTGGAGGACGGCGCGCCCTTTGAGGAATTTGAGCGCTTTCTCAAGGAGCACATGAAAAACGGGAAATTCGCCTTCGACGGCCTGTTTATCGGCACGGACATGCTGGCCTGGCAAATCATCCAGGTATTGAAAAAAATGGGGCTTCGGGTGCCAGAGGACGTGCAGGTGATCGGCTTTGACGGCATCCGCAGCTTCGGCGTGCTGGATTACGCAGTGTCCACCATCGTCCAGCCCGTGCAGGAAATTGCGGAAGCCTGCGTGAGCACCGTGCTCTCCAAGCACTTATCCAACGTTCCTTCCCTGATCTGCCTGCCGGTGAGCTACGCTTTCGGCGGCACCACCCGCGAATCAACCTGATTGTTCGATCTTTTGCAAAAAATTAGACGGGAAGAACGGGGATGTTGCAGAAGCCAATCTGCAATATCCTCTTTGTTTACAGGTATATTGGTTTTCATAAAAGAACGAGCAACAGTGAATACCGGGAAATCGAAAACCCCGGGATGGTTTGGAGGGGCCACAGCCCCTCCAAGTATAATCCGCAGCAGCGACCTGCGCGGTGCTTCCGCCCGGGAGTCCCGCAGGGACGAGAGGAAAAGGCGTTTCTCCCGATCAAATGGAGGATCCATTTGATCGATGGGGCTGTGCAACAGCCCCGTTTTCGCTTTATGAATTGGCTCCCGGAACGCGAACAGTATAAGCGCGCGGCAAAAACCGGTTTTTTTGCGAAACCCCCTTGATGCGAACATATGTTCGTGTTATACTGTATGCAGCGAGAGGGGGGGAACGGCATGGAGCATACGCCGGTATACGCGGCCATCGATTTCAAATCCTTTTACGCCTCGGTGGAGTGCGTGGAGCGCGGGCTTGATCCGCTCGGCGCCAACCTGGTGGTGGCCGACGCCTCGCGCACCGAAAAAACCATCTGCCTTGCGGTTTCCCCCAGCCTGAAAGCGTACGGCCTGGCCGGCCGCTGCCGGCTGTTTGAAGTGGTGGAGAAGGCGCGGGAGATCAAGGCGCTGACCGGGCGCGAGCTGCAATACATCGTGGCCCCGCCGCGCATGAAGCTGTACATGGCGTACAGCGCCCGCATTTATGAAAAAGTATACCTCAAATACGCGGCCCCCGAGGATATTCACGTATACAGCATCGACGAGGTGTTCATCGACCTGACGCGCTATCTGCCCCTGTACCGCAAGACGCCGCACGCGCTGGTGCGGCAGATCTTGCAGGAAATCCGGCAGGAGAGCGGCATCACGGCCACGGCGGGCATCGGCACCAACCTGTACCTGGCCAAGGTGGCCATGGACGTGGTGGCCAAGCACGTGCAGGCCGGCCCGGACGGCGAGCGCATCGCCGCGCTGAACGAAGCCAGCTATCGCCGCCTGCTGTGGGATCACCGGCCGCTGACCGATTTCTGGCGGGTAGGCGGGGGCATCAGCCGCCGCCTGGAGAAGCACGGCTGCTTCACCATGGGCGACGTGGCGCGCCGGAGCGTGAAAAACGAGGAGGAGCTGTACCGGGAATTCGGCATCGACGCCGAGCTGCTCATCGATCACGCCTGGGGCTGGGAAAGCTGCACCATGGCCGATATCAAGGCGTACAGGCCCGAAAGCAAATCCATATCGGTGGGCCAGGTGCTGCCCTGCCCTTACGATCACGAAAAGGGGCGGCTGATCGTGCACGAAATGGCCGATCAGCTGGCGCTGGACCTGTTTGCCCGGGAAATGACCGCCGACAGCGTGACGCTTTGCGTGTGCTTCGATACCGTTCAGGAAGGGTATCGCGGGGATATGGAGCGCGATTTTTACGGCCGCATGACGCCCAAACCGGTCAGCGCCACGCTATGCCTGACCGATGCCGGCGGCGCGCGGCAGCATACCAGCTCCGGCAAAAAGATCATCGCCGCCGCCCTGCGCATCTATGACGCCGCGGTGCCGCCCAACCTGTATGTGCGCCGTTTTTACGTGATCCTGAACAACGTGCTGCCGCGGGAGCAGGCCGAGAAGAGCGCCCGGCAGCTGGACTTTTTCACCGATCCGGCCGCTCTGGCCCGGGAAGCCGCCGAGCGCGAAAAGGAGGCGCGCGTTCAGCGGGCCATGGTTGAAATCAAGGACAGGTTCGGCAAAAACGCCATTTTGAAGGGGATCAGCTACGCGGAAGGCGCCACCGCCCGGGAGCGCAACGGGCAGATCGGCGGCCACGCGGCGGGAAGCGCGGGGTAATCATGGGCAAGTATGACGATATCCTCGCTCTGCCGCGGCACGTCAGCGCGCGGCACGAGGCGATGGCGCGGCCCGATCGCGCCAAGCAATTCGTCCCCTTCGCGGCGCTGAAGGGCTACGACGAAACGATAGCCGACACGCAGACGGTCTACGAGCCGTTTCTGGAGCTGGGCGAAGAGCAGCGCGACCGGCTGGACGCCCGGCTGCAGCGCCTGCGCGAGACGCTGGAACGAAAAGAGCGCCCGCATATCGCCGTTATTTATTTTGTTCCGCGCCCCGGCGAGGCGGCCGCGGAGCCGCCCCTCGGGCATTACTGCCGCAGGCGCGGAACCGCCGAGAAAATGGACCCGGAAGGCGGCCGTCTGCGGCTGGACGGGGAATGGATCCCGCTGGCGAACATCACGGCGCTTTTCCGGGAATGAGCCGGAACCCCTTGCATCCGTCGACGTTTTGCGTCCAATCTGTAAATAATATTACAATTAAATTGCGAAAAAAGGCGTATAGTGGTATATTATTAAAGAATTTGATTTTCGGAGGTACGCCATGCGTCGCCTTTTCGCTTTTTTGCTTGCGCTTATGCTGGCGCTTCCCGCCGCGCTGGCTGAGGACGCGCGGGTGGAGGACTGCTACATAAGCGCCGGCGAGACGCCCGAACTGCGCTATTATCTGCCCGAAACGGGCACGGCCTCGCTGACGCTGACCGATCAGGACGGCGGCAGGCTGCGCGATATCCTTTCGCCCCGGAATCTGCTGCGCGGCAGGCATATCCTGAAGCTGGACGCGGACTATTTCGACGGCCTGGCCGACGGCGCGTATCGCCTCCGGCTGAGCTGGTCCGGCGGCGAAGCCGAGGGTACGCTTTATATCGGCGCAGCGCCCGACGAAACGCCGGCTCCCGAGGAAGCCTTTGAACAGCCCGTGATCACGCCGGCCTATCGCAGCGAGCGCTCCTGCGGCCATACGGGCTGCTACTGGTGCACGCCCATGGATATCGCCGACGAAGCCGCCGTATGGGCCATGCTCACCGCGCCGATGACGGTGGTGGACGCGGGCCAGAAGGAGCAGGTGCTGCTTTACGCCGAGCCCGACGCCAAAAGCGAAGCCATCGCCGTCGTCACCGGCGCGAGCCAGGGCGTGCACGTGCTGGAAGAGCGCGGCGACGGATGGACGCTGGTGGAAACCTATTCCAGCTCCTTCCATGACAGCAAGGTAAAAAAATGGAACGCTTTCGTCACCGGCTACATTCAGAGCAGCAAGCTGAAAAAAGTGCAGGTGAATCAGGAATACGGCATCGTGATCGATAAGCTGACCCAGCGTCTGTATCTCTTCCACGACGGGAAGCTGATGACCGAGCTGCTCTGCTCCACCGGCCTTTACAACGAGCGTCAGCCCTATAACGAGACGCGCTCGGGCGAGTTCATGATCATCAGCCGGGTGGGCGATTTTAAAAGCGATAACCTTGTTTGCGGCATCGGCCTTCGGTTCAACGGCGGCGACCTGCTGCACGAGGTTCCGCATACCGTGAACGCGGACGGCAGCAAGAATTACAAAAACTGCGAGCCCAAGCTGGGCTCCCGCGCCAGCCACGGCTGCATCCGCGTGCAGCGCCTGCGCAACGCCGACGGCGTCAACATGCGCTGGATCTGGGACAACATCAAAACCGGCACCAAGCTGGTCGTCTGGGAGGATTACCAAGGGAGGCAGATCACGCCGCCCGCAGGCGATACCCCCGTATACTATAACCCGAAGGGCGGAAGCAACTATCACAGGGCGGAAACCTGCAAGGGCGTCAAGGATCAGTACCTGCCGCTGATCGCCTTCATTTACAGCGAATTGGACAGCGGCGATTACGCCGCGCTGACGCCCTGCCCGTACTGCTGCCCGCCGCGCCGCAAAGCCGAAATCGCCGAGATCAACGCCGTGCACCGTCAGACTTCGCCGGGTGAGATCATGTCGATCACCGGCAAATAAAGCGCGGTTTTTTCGCCGTGCCGTGAATATCGCATAACAGCCGCGACATATATATAGTAAGTACCGAACTTTGCCTTATCACATTTCCGGAGGCCGCTATGGGAAGCCGTATAGTTACGCGCATACTGGTTCTTTTCACCGCGCTGCTGCTGATCGGCGCGCTCATCTTTGGTTTATCGGTGATCAGGCAGCGGCTGAGCAAGGCCAATGAAGTCAGCGTTCCCAATCAGATCGATACCAGCGAAGCGCAGGAGGGCACGCCCTGTGGTCCCTTCATGCTGCGGCTCACATACCCCAAAATCGGGAATCAAAGCTACGTTTCCTTCTATGTTTATTATGTTCACGAAGGCACGGAAGAGCTCTGGTATACCTGCGGGCGCATGTTCCCGGCGTCGGAAACGGAATCGATCGACTGGTCAGGGTCGCAGTACGATATCGCCGTAACGCTGAAGGACGGACGCAGAGAGCTCTTTTTCTACGACGGCAACAACAACTGGCAGTGAGCATATCTGAAAATTGAATACTGAACGCAAAAAAAGCATCTGAATCATCAGATGCTCATTTGGAATCCGGCGGCGACCTACTCTCCCGGGCCGTGTCCAGCCAAGTACCATCGGCGCTGAAGGGCTTAACTTCTGTGTTCGGGATGGGAACAGGTGGG
>CACWLY010000036.1 GCA_902761825.1 uncultured Eubacteriales bacterium | reverse complement strand
ATCAAAATCCTGGCCTTCGGCCAGCGCAAGCGAACAGCGAGGGCGGGCCGGAAGGCCCCGGATCGCGTAGGCCCTAACGTTCCCTTCCCTGCTCTTATTTCACCCTTCGTATCATGGCTCATAGAACGCGAGGAGTATGAAACAACAGGGGCCGCAAAGGCCCCTGTCATATTGTATCCAGTTCCCGGACGTGTCTTCCGCGGGCAATTATTTGCCGAACAGGCCTTTGATCTTATCCAAGATGCCGTCGGCGGCGACTTCGCCCAGCTTGCCCTTGATGCCGTCGATCACCTGTTTGATCTGCTCGTCGGGCAGGTCGATGCCGAGGGTCTTTTCCAGTGTGCCTACGGGATCGGTGAGGAAGGACGCCTTGAGCTTGTCGTCCACCTTCAGCTTAGCCAGCACGTCGTTGATGATCTTTTCGATATCCATTACGGAAACCTCCTCTTTTATGGCGTTTTTTGTTACGCTTATTATACGCCTGCGCGAAGAATTTTGCAAACGGCTTTTCCGGCGCGCATTTTTGCGATATAATATAAAATGTAGCAGTTTACGCATGGAGGCTTATTTGTGTCGGAGAAAAGCAAGTCGCTGATCGGCGGCATTTCGGTTCTGGGTCTGGCGGGCATGATCTGCAAGGTGGTGGGCGTGCTGTACCGGATCCCGCTGGCCGATTATATCGGCGGCGAGGGCCTGGGAATCTATTCCAAGGTATATACCGCCTACAATATGATGCTCACGATGTTCACGGTGGGCATTCCGGTGGCGATCTCGCGCATGGTGTCGCACTATACCACCCGCCGGGATCCGCGCAACGCGCGGCAGGTGTTCGGCGTGGCCGTGCCCGTGCTGGGCGCAATGGGCCTGATCGGCACGCTGCTGCTGTTCTTCGGCAGCGCGGCGCTGAGCCGCCGGGTGGGCACGCCCGAAACGCGCCTTGGCTATATGGCTATCGCGCCCAGCGTGGCGCTGGTATGCGTGATGAGCGCGTTCCGCGGGTACATGCAGGGCCATCGGCGCATGCTGCCCACGGCGATCAGCCAGCTGATCGAGCAGGTGGGCAAGGTATTCGTCGCCCTGCCGCTGGCCGTGCTTGGCATGAAGCGCGGCGGCCCGGGCATGGGCGCGGCAGGCGCGCTGCTGGGCACCAGCATGGCGGAGGCCGTGGCGCTGGCATACATGGTCGTCACGCAGCTTCGCAGCCGCGCGGCCATGAACGGCGCGGAGCAGGCTGATACGCCCCGGCAGTCCCGCCGCTTTATCGCGGGGCGTCTGGCCGTTATCTCGATCCCCATCACGCTGGGCGGCTGCATCGTGCCGCTGGCGAGCCTGATCGACAGCTTTATGGTCACGCAGCTGATGGAGCGCGGCGGCATGGCGGCTACCGAAGCGCTGGTGCGCTACGGCCTGTACAGCGGCATGGTGCTGACGCTGATCAACGTGCCCACCGCCCTCGCGATGGCCATGAGCACCAACCTGGTGCCCGATATCGCCAGCGGCGTCGCCCGGGGCGACAAGGCCTACGTGGCGAAGGAGAGCCGGACGGGCCTGCGCGTGGCCGCCGTCGTGGGCTTTCCCTGCTCCGTCGGCATGAGCCTGCTTGCCCGGCCCATCCTGTACCTGTGCTACGGCTATTCCGGGCGCTACACGCCCGTTCAGCTGGATGTTGCGGCGGAGCTGCTTACCGTCAGCGCCCTGACCATCGTGCTTTTCACCATGGTGCAGGCCACCAGCGGCATCCTGCAGGGCGCGGGCAAACAGCGCATTCCCATGTATACGCTGCTCGTCGGCGTGATCTGCAAGGTAACGCTCAATTATATCCTGATCGGCATTCCGTCGATTAATATCCACGGCGCGCCGATCGCAAGCCTGGTATGCTACACCGTCAGCGCCGTGCCCAACCTGTATTTCGTATCGAAGTACGCCGCGGGCCGCATTCCCTGGAAGGAGATCGCGCTGCGGCCGCTGGCCGCCGCCCTGCCCATGGGCGCGGCCGTCTGGGGCCTGTGGCGCTTCGTATTCACCGACCGCTTCCTGCACCTGGGGCGGGCGAAGCTGATCCTGGCCGTGGCGGTTTGCATCCTGGCGGGCGTGATCGTCTATACGGTGCTGGCCGTGGCCGTCAAAGCCGTCGCGAAGGAAGACATCCCGGCGCGGCTGCGGAAAAAAATCTGGCGTTAAGGAGCGACTATGCAGAAGATAACGGTGGTATCCCTTGGGCCCGGCCCGCGCTCGCAGCTGACGCTTGGCGCGCTGGAGCATATGCGCAGGGCCAAACGGCTGATCCTTCGCACGGGCGAGTGCGACGCGGCGCGGTATCTGACCGAGCAGGGGATCCGGTATGAAACCCTGGACGCGCTGCACGAGGAAGCCGAGGATTTTGATGCATTTATCGGGGCCGCGCTGCAGACAATAGCAAAGGCCGCGGCCCGCGCGCAGGCGGTGTACGCCGTGCTGGACGCGCTGACCGACGAAACGGTGGCCGCGCTTGCGCGGAAGTACCCGGAGCAGGTGACGGTCTGCGGCGGAACGGGGCTTGCCCTGCCGCTCCTGCAGGCTGCCGGGGCGCAGCTGCCCGTGCGCGTGGCATCAGCGACCGGCCTTACGGTGCCCTCGACCCAGGACGGTCTGCTGGTGGTGGAAATGAACACCCGCATGCTGGCCGGCGAATGCAAGCTGAAGCTGACGCCCTGGTACGGGGACGAGACCGAAGCGCTGTTTTTCCCGCCCGCGGAAAAAGAGCAGCGCGGTTTTCTGCGCGTCCCGCTGTGCGAGATTGACCGCCAGCCGCGCTACGACCATACGACGGCTGTCTATATCCCGTCCGTGCCGCTGGAAAAGCGCGAGCGGTTCGACCTGTGGGACCTGACCCGCGTCATGCGCGTGCTGCGCGGTCCCGGCGGCTGTCCCTGGGACGCGGCGCAGACCCACCGCTCGCTGTCCCGGTATCTGATCGAGGAAGCCTACGAGGTCAGCGACGCCGTCAGCGGCGAGGAATGGGAGCATGTGGCCGACGAGCTGGGGGACGTGCTGCTGCAGGTGGTGTTCCAGAGCGATATCGGCGCGCAGTACGGCACCTTTGAGCTCAGCGACGTCAGCACGGCCATCTGCCGCAAAATGATGGAGCGGCATCCGCGCATCTTCGGCGACGGAGAGGACGCGAACACCGACGCTACCTGGGAGATGCTCAAGCAGCGGCGGCGGGGGCAGGATACGGCGTCCGCCGCGCTGGAGGACGTGTCATCCGGCCTGCCCGCGCTGCTCAGGGCCGAAAAAATGCTGCGCAAGATGGAAGGGCTGGGCATCGATCCCGCGCCGCTGTACGCGGACGAACCGGCGGCGGAGCTGCTCAGAAGCGCGGCGCGGCTGCGCGAAAGCGGGCTGAGCGCCGAGGAAGAAGTCCAAAATATGCTCTCGCGCATGGTCCGACGGGTCGCCGAAGCGGAAAAGACAACAAAATCATAAGAAAATGCCCGAAAAACTTGACAATTCCGAAAATCTCAGTATACTTTACAAAGGAGATCGTAAACATCACCCCATCCGGGATGTTGAAATCTTATTATCGTAATTTAACGAGGAGGAAAAACCATGAACAAGACCGAACTGATCAATGCCGTAGCCAAGAATGCCGAGCTGAGCCGCAAGGACGCCGACAAGGCCGTGAACGCCGCTTTCGAAGCCATTGCCGCCGCGCTGAAGGCCGGTGAGAAGGTTTCCGTGGTTGGCTTTGGCGGTTTTGAAGTGAAAGAGCGCGCCGCTCGCACCGCCCGCAATCCCCGCACCGGTGAAGAGATCGAAATCGCCGCTTCCAAGGCTATTTCTTTCAAGGCCGGCAAGGCTCTGAAGGACGAAGTGAACGCGTAAGCATTCTCTTGTATAACAAACGCGGCGTTTGCCGCGTTTTTTTGTGATCCGGGGAAAGGAGGCGTCCCATGGCGCATAACAAGCTGATCCTGATTGCCGATGACGAGGCGGGCATTCATGAATCGCTGCGCATGTATCTGCAGCGGGATGGCTACGATACCTATTCGGTGTTCCGCGGCAGCGACGTGATGGAGGCGTTTACCCGGCTGCGGCCCGATCTGGTGATCCTGGATATCATGATGCCCGGGCGCAGCGGCACGCAGGTGTGCGCCGATATCCGCGCGGTCAGCATGACGCCCGTCATCATGCTGACGGCCAAGGGCGAGGAAGTGGACCGGCTGCTGGGCTTCGCGCTTGGAGCGGACGATTATATCGTCAAGCCTTTCAGCCCCCGGGAGGTCGTGAGCCGCATCCAGGTGATTTTCCGCCGGATGAACATGCTGGAAAGCGCTCCCGAAAAAAGCGACCTGACCGTCGGAAATACCCAGGTCAATCTGGCCCGCTACGAAGTGCGGGTCGCAGGCGAAGCCATCGTCATGTCGCCCAAGGAAGTGGAGATCCTGCATCTGATGGCGGCGCACCTGGGCCAGGTCTTTACCCGGGAACAGCTGCTGGATTCGATCTGGGGCTTTGATTTCGACGGCGACAACCGCGTGGTGGATACGTCGGTCAAGCGCATACGCAAAAAGCTGCCGCCTGAAAGCAGCTTGCAGCTGAAATCGGTTTACGGCGTGGGATACAAGCTGGAGGCGGCGGAAAATGCGTAGGCTGCCGAACTTTACGCGCACCATCGTGGCCGTGCTCACGGTCTGCGTGCTTCTGTTTTCCTGCATGATGTATTTCACCTCCGGCGCGCTTGCGCGCAGCGCCGTGCAGCGCGTGGCGCAGGAGGAGGCCATACAGGGCGTGCGGGCCGGGCTGCGTCTGCTGGAGGAGTACGCGGAGGGCAGCATCGACGGCGACGCGCTTCGCGCCGCGCTCGATCCCGCGGTCAATCCGGCGGAGGTGTATCTGCTGCTGACCGACGCGGAAGGCAATCTGCTGGCGATGTCGGAAAGGCTGCGGGACAGCGCGGAGGAAACGCTTGCCTTCGCCGCGGGAGCGGGGGACGAGGCCGAAACGCAGAAAACGAAGGACGCGCTGCTGCTGCGGCAGAGGACGGCCTTCGGCGCGGCGGCAGCCTACAAGCCGCTGACGGCCAGCAACGTGGCCGAGGGCAGTTTCCGCACGGTGATGCTGCAATACGCGCTGCTGGGCGTGGTGTTCATGGGCGTGGCGCTGCTGCTGCTCGCCCTGCGCATCATGTCGCCGGTGGATACGCTGGTGCAGGCCGCCCGCCGTCTGAGCGAAGGCGACGAGACCGAGATCAGCGAAAAGCTGCCGGTGGAGCTGCGCCCGCTGGGCAAGGCGTTCAATCAGATGTCCCATCGGCTGACCCGCTCGATGCAGGAGCTGACCTATGAGCGCGACACGCTTTCCCGCGTGATCGAAAGCCTGGATGAAGGCGTGCTGGCCGTGGATCAGGCCGGGGACGTGCTGCGCGAAAACCAGGCCGCCGACGATCTGCTGGAGGGCCGCGGCTCGGAATGGTACGCGCGGGTGCTCACCGCGCTGCGCGGCGCGTCGCAGGAGGACGCGCTATTGCAGATCGGCGAACGCACGGTGCTCGCCGTTTACAGGCCGCTGGCGGCCGGATCGGGCGCGCTGGCCGTGCTGCGCGACGTGACCGAGCATGAGCGCCTGGAGCGCACGCGCAGGGATTACGTGGCCAATATCTCCCATGAGCTTCGTACGCCGCTGAGCAGTATGCGCGGTATTACCGAAGGGCTGCGGGACGGGCTTGTGGATACCGAGGAGGAACGCCGCCGCTATTACGATCTGCTGCTCGGCGAGGTGCTTCGCCTGTCCCGGCTGGTCAACGACCTGCTGGAATTGAGCAATCTGCAGTCGAGCCCGGCGGCCTTCGCCCTGGAGCGGGTCGATCCCCTGGAAACGCTTTACGAGGTGTTTGACCGCAACGGAACGCTGGCGAAAAAGAAAAACGTCGCGTTCGCGCTGGATGTGCCGCAGGCCCTGCCGCAGGTCATGACCAACGAGGACCGCCTGCAGCAGGTGCTGACGATCCTGCTGGATAACGCCGTCAAGTTCACGCCCCCGGGCGGTCAGGTCACGCTTTCGGCCCACGAGGAGGGCAAGCATGTGCGCTTTACCGTGCGAGACACCGGCATCGGCATGGACGAACATACCCTGAAGCATGCCTTCGACCGCTTCCATCAGGCCGATCCCAGCCACAGCATCAAGGGCAGCGGCCTGGGCCTGGCGATCGCCCAGGAGGTCATGAAGCGCCTGGGCGGCAGGATCGTAGCCAAAAGCAAACCGGGAGAAGGCAGCGAGTTTTCCTTCCTCATCAAGGAACATTGAGCACAGAAAGGGGAACGTTAGGGCCTACGCGATCCAGGGCCTTCCGGCCCGCCCTCCGCTGTTCGCTTGCGCTGGCCGAAGGCCAGGATTGCCATCCCAAGGGAAGGTTTTCCGGGCGCTCGAACCCCCCGGACCCCGGCTGCGGCGGTTGCTGCGCGACTCGCCGAAATTGCAACTTACCGCTGTCAGTTGAATAGGGTATACTACCGCTCCCGGGCAGCGCGGCAAAGCCGCGCTTACTGTGCGCGAAGCGCACAGTGAACAAAAGGGAAATGCCTGAAAAACAAGCTCGTTTGTTTTTCAGGCATTTCCCTTTTGTTCTTTATGCCTGGGAGTTTACTTGGCCCCATAGGCCAAACAGGCGGAAGCAAGTCTGGTTTATGTTCCGCGCTCCAACGCCGGGATGGGTGTCCAGAGGGGTTTCGAGCGCCCGGAACCCTTTGGCGCGGGTTTTAGGGCCGCGTAGGCCCTAACGTACTCCTTCCTGCTCTTCATTCAATTTTCGCGAATTGGCTCTTATAAGATTGACAAATGCAGAGTGGAAAGTCGTATTATTGCGCCTTCCGGCGGATGAAGCGGTTCGTCACGGCCTGCCACAGCCAGTTGAACAGCAGCGCGGCGGGGACGGAGCAGCACAGCACGGCCAGCATATACAGCGGCACATTGCGGATATAGGTGATGCTGGGCGCGACCTCGAGAAAATTATAGCCGAACATCTCCACGAATATGCCGTGCATCAGGTAGAAGGACAGCGTCATGGCGCCCAGCCAGCGCAGGACGCGGTTGCCGAAGCGCACCTTGAGCATGAGCAGCAGCAGGAAGGCCGTAAAGAAGATGCAGACCAGCCATTGGCTGGCGGCGGTTGCGAGCCGGTGAACGATCATCAGGCTGTCCCATTCGTTATAGTAGCCCCATTTGCCTTCCACCATGCCGAACAGGCGGTTGGACAGGAAAATGCCCGCGAAGGAGACGGGCAGCAGCAGCCAGTACGCTTTTTTGAAAAACGCGGTCGTTTTCGCCTCGTGCTTGCCGAACAGCAAGCCCAGCGGGAACAGCAGGACGCTGTTGTACCACCATTCGCCGCGCATCCACCAGTCGCTCTGGTGATTCAGCGACGTGCCGAACACGGTGTAAGCCAGCGTGAAAACGAACACCCAGAAGATGGCGAAGCCTTCGCGCCGGCAGAAGCGGAAAGCGAAATAAAAAGCCAGATAAAAGAAGGGAATCGCGATCAGATACCAGCTGTTTTCGTTCGCCATGTGCAGGCCGGAGGCGTACCACAGCACGGTGAGCGCGTCCATTTTCTGGCCTATCAGCAGGCGCACGGCCAGGCAGATGAACTCCGACAGGTAAAAGGCCGCCACGAGGGGCAGAATGCGCTTCCGGATAAAGCCGTTAAGATAATTGGGCTTGGTTTTCAGGCTTTTATACAGCCCCAGGCCGCTGCAAAAGAAAAAGGCCGATACGAACAGATAGCCGATCGGCACGAAAAAATCCAGGCCGTGCACGATATAGGCGGGCTTATGCCAGGGCGCGCAGCTTTTCTGCGCCATATGGTGCAGCGCGACGCCCAGCACGAGCGCGCCCTGCAGAACCTTGCTCTGGCCCAGCGAGGTGTATTCTTCGTTCCATTCCCCGCGTCCGTACGCCCTGCAGCCGGAAAACAGCGCCGCGGCCAGCAGAAAATATACCAGATACATCCAATCCATCGTTTTTCCCTCCGGTACGTCGTATTGTTCGCCTTTGAAAAAGGAACATGGAATACTGCCGGTCCATGTTCCTTGTAAAAATCGGGTGAAGCGCGTTACAGCAGCGTGATGCCGGCCTTCCTGCAGACGGCCTTGGTTTCCTCGTCCCAGAAGGAGGATTGCACCTCGCCGATATGCGCCTTGCCCAGCAGCAGCATGCACATGCGGCTCTGACCGATGCCGCCGCCCATGGTGAAGGGCAGACGGCCGTCCAGCAGTGCCTTGTGGAAGGGGAGCTCCGCGCGCTCCTCGCACCCGGCCAGCTTCAGCTGGCGGCGCAGCGATTCGGGGGAAACGCGGACGCCCATCGAGCTGATCTCAAAGGCGCAGTCCAGCAGGCTGTTGTAGAACATGATATCGCCGTTCAGTTCCCAGTCGTCGTAGTCCGGCGCGCGGCCGTCGTGCCGCGTCCCGCTCTTCAGCGTTTTGCCGATTTGCAGGATGCCCGCCGTGCGGTGGAGTTTCAGGAAGGCGTTTTCGCGCTCCTTGGGCGTAAGATCGGGATACATGTCCTCGAGCTCCTGCGTGGTGATAAAGGTGACGTCGCGGCACAGATCGACAGGCAGCTGCGGATATTTCCATTTGAGAAAGTCCAGCGTGCAGCAGATCGCGGTCACGATGCGCCGCATGGCGTCCTTCAGCGTTTCCAGCGTGCGGTCCTTTTCATAAATCACCTTTTCCCAGTCCCACTGATCCACGTAAATGGAATGCAGGTTATCCAGGTCTTCGTCGCGGCGGATGGCGTTCATGTCGGTATACAGGCCTTCGCCCAGCGGAAAGCCGTATTCCGCCAGCGCCATGCGCTTCCATTTGGCCAGGGAATGCACCACCTGCGCCTGCGTCCCGGTCTCCTTTACGGTAAAGCTGACGGGGCGTTCCACGCCGTTCAGGTCGTCGTTGAGGCCGCTTGCGCCGTCCACGAAAAGCGGAGCGGATACGCGCTTCAGATTGAGCGCGCTGCAAAGATAGCCTTCAAACGTGCTCTTGATCAGATCGATGGCTTCCTGCGTTTCGTATAAAGAAAGCGACGAGCGGTATCCGGCCGGAACGATTACATGACTCATACGGGTGTCCTTCCTTATCAACAGATCATACTGGAAAAGCATACTTTTTTCCACGCGCGATGTCAAGAAAAGTTTGGGCTTTTTTCTGTATTATTGAAGCTTTCGCGCGCGGAGCGCTTTCCTGGAACCGGATACGGGCGGGAGCCTCCCCGCCGGTGGCGCGCAAAAAAGAGGGGAAGGGCCGGAAAACAGGCGATCCTGCTTTGCCGGCGATTCCCCTCTTGTTTTATTATCCGGGAAAATCCATAACGCCCCCGGAGGGCGGAAGGATTACTTCAGCATGCCTTCCAGCCAGCAATCGGGCGCTTTGAGGCCCATGACCTGCAGCACGGTGGGCGCCACGTTGGCCAGGCCGAACTTGCCGTCCCTGAGCGCGAGCGTTTCATCGCAGACGATGAAGGGGACGGGGTTCAGGCTGTGCGCGGTCTTGGGCTGCAGCGAGCCGTCCTTGGCCTTCTGCAGCATTTCGTCGCTGTTGCCGTGGTCGGCAGTGACCATCAGCAGGCAGCCGTGCGCCTTGCAGGCTTCCCATACGCGCTTCAGCTCCAGATCGACGCTTTCCACGCCGATGCGGGTGGCGTCCATATTGCCGGTGTGGCCCACCATGTCGCCGTTGGGATAGTTGCAGCGCAGGAAGCCGTACTTGCCGCTTTCGATGGCTTCGATCAGCTTGTCGGTGATCTCGGCGGCCTTCATCCAGGGCGCTTCATCGAAGGAGCGCACGTCGGAGGGCACTTCCACAAAGGTTTCGAGCTCTTCGCTGAACTTTTCGCTGCGGTTGCCGTTCCAGAAATAGGTCACGTGGCCGTACTTCTGGGTTTCGCTGACGGCGTACTGCGGGATGCCAGCGGCAACCAGCACTTCGCTCAGCGTGTTATGGATGGACGGCGGATCGACCAGGAAGCGCTTGGGCAGCTTCAAATCGCCGTCGTACTGCAGCATGCCGGCGTACAGCACGTTCGGCCTGGGGCCGCGGTTGAAATGATCAAAATCGTCGTAATCGAAGGCCATCGACAGCTCCAGCGCGCGGTCGCCGCGGAAGTTGAACAGCACCACGCTGTCGCCGTCCGTGATGGGGCCGACGGGCCTGCCGTCTTTCCCGATGACAAAGGCGGGCAGATCCTGGTCGATTGCGCCGGTCTCCTCGCGGTAGACCTCCACGGCCTGACGGGCGCTTTCGAACATGCGGCCTTCGCCCTTCACATGGGTTTTCCAGCCCAGTTCCACCATCGGCCAGTTGGCTTGGTAGCGGTCCATGGTCACCTTCATGCGGCCGCCGCCGCTGGCGATGCGGGCGTTGAAGGAGGCGTCGTTCAGCCCGGCCATGAAGGTCTCGATGTCGTCCACATACTGGAGCGCGCTGGTGGCAGGCACGTCGCGGCCGTCCAGCAGGGCGTGCACGCGTACGGTCTTTACGCCCTGCTCCTTGGCGTTCTTGATCAGCGCCTTCAGGTGGCTGATGTTGCTGTGCACGTTGCCGTCGCTGAGCAGGCCGATGAAGTGCATGGTGGAGTTCTTGTTTACGCAGTTGGCGGTCAGCTCTTTCCAGGTCGCGGAAGCGAACAGCTTGCCGCTCTCGATGGATTCGTTGACCAGCTTCGCGCCCTGGGCGTAGATCTGGCCGCAGCCCAGCGCGTTGTGGCCGACTTCGCTGTTGCCCATATCGTCGTCCGAGGGCAGGCCGACGGCGGTGCCGTGCGCCTGAATGGTGGTGTTGGGGAAGAGGCGGGACATTTCGTCCAGCGTGGGGGTGTGGGCGTGCAGCACCATGTTGCCGCCGCCCAGGTCCTTATCGGTTTTGCCTACGCCGTCCATGACGACCAGCACAACGGGCCGTTTATTCATAGCAGGTCATTCCCTTTCTTCAAGTAAAATCATTTGGTATGATCGCATACCGACAAATTATACCATTACAGGCGATTTGCTGTCAATCGCGGCGGCCGCAAAAACGGAGGCCCGGAGCGCGGGATATTCAAATATTCAAATAGTTTTCTAATTTTCTTCTTATCTGTTCATCCTCGCATTCTCATTTTGATCTGTTATGATATCCCCGTAATCAAGAAAAACAGACAGCGCAGGGAATGAAGGAGGAACGAACCATGAAAACACTTCGCAAGAGCAGCTCCAAGAAAATGATCGCCGGCGTGTGCGGCGGAATCGCCGATTATTTCGATATCGATCCCACGCTGGTGCGCCTGGGATTCCTGGCCTTTTCCTTTATCGTGGGCAGCGGCGTGCTGGTATACCTGATTGCGGCCGTCGTGATCCCCTCTGAGGAAGGCTGAATAGAAAGATAATCCCCGGAAAGACGTTCCGGAACGATCCCGCATACAAAAAACCGCCCTTATAAGGCGGTTTTTTTATGTATCATTCAGGTTCAGGCGTTTTTGCAAACAGCGTGCAGCCGGTTTCCCGGAAATAGGCGATCCGCTCCAGGATATCCTGCGGGGTCACGTCGAAGCGCCGCGCCAGGCAGCCGACGCAGAAAAACGCCGTCGCGCCGCGGTTGATCAGCTTTTTGGTGACGGCGATCTCATCCGGGGTGAGGATTTTGCCGCAGCACGCGCAGGCCGTCATGCCTTCACCATCCGCGCAAACAGGACGCGGCAGGCGTGGCCCTCCAGCGTCTGATGGAAATAATCCCGGCGCACGCCCAGGTCCTCGCCGGTGACGGCGTCGGTCAGGCGCAGGGCGACGCCGCTGCCGTACGGAAGGCCCGCGTCGGCGAAAATGAAGGGGATCTCGCCCGACTTGGGCGCGAAATTGAAGTATCCGACGGCGAACTCATGATCGCTCAGGTGCTTGAACAGCGTCAGCCCGCAGTCGGGATATTCGTGCCACCAGCCGGTTTCGGGCTCGTAACCGATATGCACCACGCGCCCGCGGTACACGACCTGCGGCGCGCGGCCTTCCTTATCCTGATTGACGCGCAGCAGGCCGCGATTGAGCGCGAGTTTTTCCGCGAAGGGCGGCATATTGCGCACGTCGCCGCCCAGCATCAGCGGCGCGCCGAGCATGCACCACAGCGCGAACTGCGTCTGGTAATCGCTGTCTGTGCAGGCCTGGCCCAGGGCCACGTTGCCTTTTCCGTACATGCCCACGGTGAGCATGTCCATATCGTTGAAGCAGTTCGCGCCGCTCATGCAGAAATTGTCGAGCTGCGAGCGCGCGATATCGGTGAACGATTTGAAATTGTCCTGGATATCGCCGGTGGAGCGATACATATGCACGCCCAGCGATTTCATCCATTTCCAGGGCTCGCCGACGCCCCAGTTGCAGGCGGCGAACAGGATATCGCGGCCCGTTGCCTTGAGCGCCATGGACATCGTCGCGTAGCGGGTTTTGCCGTCGGCGCTGGCGGGGAAATTGCAGAAATCGTACTTGAGATAATCCACGCCCCAGTCGGCGAAGGTCTGCGCGTCGGTGAACTCATGGTCGAAGGAAGCGGGATAGCCCGCGCAGGTCTGCACGCCCGCGCAGGAATACATGCCGAATTTGAATCCAAGGGAATGCACGTAATCGGCAAGGTCTTTCATGCCGTTGGGAAATTTGGCCGGATCGGGTACGAGGCGGCCGTTCGCGTCGCGCTCCTTCAGGCTCCAGCAGTCGTCGATCACGATGTATTCGTATCCCGCGTCCAGATAGCCTTTTTCCTTCATCGCGCGCGCGGTTTCCCGGATCAGATCGTCGGAAATCTGCTGGCCGAAGGTGTTCCAGCTGTTCCAGCCCATGGGCGGCGTGTACAGAAGCATAGGTACCTCCTCTGACGGATGTTTTATCGATACGATTATACCATACGGGGCGCGCGAAAAAAATAAGCATTCACAAAAAAAGACCGCCGCGCCGCGCGATTGAAAAACGCCGGGTTTCGTGTTAAACTGGAACCGCCGCCTGATAGTTTGCGGGCGCGCGGAAAGGCGGACCGATGAAAAAGACGAACGTAAACAAGCGCGAGCTGTTCGCTTCCGTGCCGGTGCCCAAAGCGCTGTATACGATGGCGATTCCCACCGTGATCAGCCAGATGATCAACCTGATCTACAACATGGTGGACGCCTTCTATATCGGCAGGACCGGCAATTCCTATATGATGGCCGCCACCACGGTCACCCTGACGATGGTCATGATGAACGTGGCGCTGTCCAACCTGTTCGGCATCGGCGGCGGCAGCCTGGTCGCGCGGCTGATGGGCGTAAACAACACCGGCAAGGCGAAGCAGGTCAGCGCGTTCAGCGTGTACGGCTCGCTCTGCGTCGCCGCGCTTTATTCGCTGCTGATCGGCCTGTTCCTCGATCCTGTGCTGCGCTTTTTAGGCGCGTCGGAGGCGACCCTGGGTTACGCCCGCAGCTATGCGTCAATCGTCATCGTGATCGGCAGCGTGCCTTCCATCCTGTCGCTTACGCTGGCGCATCTGCTGCGCAACGCCGGCTATTCCAGCCAGGCCAGCATGGGCCTGAGCGGCGGTGGGATCCTGAACATGATCCTCGATCCGCTGTTCATGTTCGTGCTCCTGCCCAAGGGGCAGGAGGTGACCGGCGCGGCCATCGCCACGGCGCTGTCCAACGCCGCGGCCTGCGCGTATCTGATCTTCGCCTATCGCGCCGCCTCCCGCGAAGCGCCGCTCAGCAGCCGCCCGTCCGAGCTCAAAAAGATCGAGCGGGCCGATATCAAAGGCGTATTGGCCGTCGGCGTGCCCTCCGCCGTGCTTACGGGCCTGTTCGACGCGGCCAATATCTGTCTGAACATCATCGCCGCCGCGCACAACGACCTGGTGCTGGCCGGCATGGGCATCGTAATGAAGGTGGAGCGCATCCCCAACGCCTTCAATATCGGCCTGTGCCAGGGCATGCTGCCCATCGTGGCGTACAACTACTCCTCCGGCGACCATGCGCGGATGAAAAAGGTGATCGCCACGGCGCGGAACGCAGGGCTCGTGGTCTCGGCGCTCAGTATCGCGCTTTTCCAGCTGCTCGCCAATCCCGCGTCCAGATTGTTCCTGAGCACCTCGGCCGGGGATACCGAAACGGCGCTGATCACGGTTGGTTACGCAGCGCTGTTTTTGCGGATCCGCTGCGTGGCCTCGCCCGTGCAGTTCATCAACTATCACACCTCCTACTGCATGCAGGCGATGGGCAACGGCAGGGGCACGCTGCTGCACGCTTTTGTGCGCGAGCTGGTGTTCTATATGCCCTTCATGGCGCTGCTGGACAGGCTGTTCGGCGAGACCGGGCTTGCGGCGGCGTTGCCCGTGGGGGAAACGTGCGGGGCCGTGTTCGCGCTGTATCTGCTGCGCCGGTGGCTGAAGAGGATCGGGGAAAGAGAGCTTTCGGCATAAACGGTTTTCCTTTTCCGCCAAACCTTTCCGCCCGGCTTGCAACTTTTCTTTTATCCTGTTTTATGATATAATGTCTGCAATTGATGATCCGGAAGGAGCTTAACTATGTTTTCACGACTGATGAACAGCTATTATTACGGCAAAAGCGGAAAGGGCGACTACCGCAAGGACGATCTGCCGCGCAACCGCTGGCAGCTTTTCTGGGAGATGCTGCGCATCCGCTTTACGGCGCTGTGCCGGCTGAACCTGACGGTGATGCTGGCCTGGATCCCCACCATCGTCGTGCTGGTGATGACGCTGAACGTGGTGATTTCGGTTTCGCGCATCGAAACGCAGGTCGACCCGGCCACCGGCGTGTCCTATACCGCTTTTGTATACGATGAGCAGGTCGACGAAAACGGCGTCGTGACCGCGCCCGCGCACAGCGAGGCGGCCGAAGGGCTGTTCCAGACCACGCTGCTGCTGCTGATCCCCTGCATCCTGATCACCGGCCCGGTGCAGGCGGGCATGGCGTACGTGACGCGCAACTGGGCCAGGGACGAGCACGCTTTCCCCTGGTCGGATTTCAAGGACGCGGTTAAGGGCAACTGGAAGCAGGCGCTGGGCGTGTCGGCGATCACCGCCGTCCTGCCCTTCGTGCTCTTTACCTGCTATCGCTTTTACGGCGCGATGGCGGGCCAGAGCATGCTCTATATGGTGCCGCAGATGCTGACCGTCGCGCTGGGGATCGTGTGGGTGCTCGGGCTGGTGTTTATGTATCCGATGATGGTCAGCTACCGCGTCACCTTCCGTCAGCTGATCAAAAACAGCCTGATGCTTGCGGTGGCCCGCCTGCCCATGACGGTCGGCGTCCGGCTGGTCACGCTGCTGCCCATGGCGATCGCCCTGGTCGTGATGCTGTTTACCACCGCCTGGGTTTACGCCATGATGGCGCTGATCCTGTATTACGTGATATTGGGCTTCGCGCTCGTGCGCTTTATCCACGCATCCTTTACCAACGGCGTGTTCGACCGCTATATCAACAGCCGGATGGAAGGCGTTGAGATCAACCGCGGCCTGGCGAAGGAAGAGGAAGAGGACTTTACCGAAGAGGACGAGCCCGACGACGTGAAATAAACCCGCGCTTCCCCGCGCATACTGTGTGCGGAGGTGAACGCGATGGACGAGGACAAGCGGATGAAATACCGCGCCGCGGAGCGGCTGGGCCTGATGGAAAAGCTGACCCGGGTAGGCTGGGCGGGCCTGAGCGCGCAGGAAACCGGCCGCATCGGCGGGCTGGTGGGCGCGATGAAGCGGAGAAAGGAACCATAAAGCGTGTATACGGCTTTCGCGGCGGTGTACGACCGCCTGATGCAGGGCGTGGATTATGAAGGCTGGGCCGCCTATTACGCTGGGCTTCTGGATCGCTGCGGCGTCAGGCCCGGCGCGAGCGTGTGCGAATGCGCCTGTGGAACGGGCAGCCTGACGGCGCCGCTGCAAAGGCTTGGATACGGCATGACCGGCGTTGACCTGAGCCAGGAAATGCTGTCGGTCGCCGCCCAAAAGGCCAGGGATCAGGGCCTCCTGATCCCCTTCGTGCGGCAGGATATGTGCGCCTTGACGCTGCACAAGCGGCAGCACGCCATCCTGTGCACCTGCGACGGCGTCAATTACCTGACCACGCCCGAGCGCGTCCGCAGGTTTTTCCGGGCGGCCTTCGCCGCCCTGCGGCCCGGCGGCGCGCTGATTTTTGATCTGTCTTCCCCGTATAAACTGGAAAACACGCTGGGAAGCCAGACGCTGGGCAGCCAGGAGGACGACGTCGCGTATATCTGGCAGAACGCCTGGCATCCCCGCACGCGGACGGTGGATATGCGGCTTTCCATCTTTGTGCGCGGCGGGGACGGACGGTATGAACGCCTGGAGGAAGTCCAGCGCCAGCGGGCCTACGGCCGGGAAGAGCTTACGCGCTGCCTGACCGATGCGGGCTTTGCCGGCATTCGCTTTTACGGGGACCGCACGCTGCGCGCGCCCGCGGCAAAGGAGGCCCGATGGCACGTGACCGCCATGCGGCCAAAGGAGAAAGTAACATGATGAACCAGACCCCTTATGATGAAAACGACGCTCTGCTGCGCATGACGGTGTGCGGCGGCGAGGCCCGCGTGGCCTTGCTGCGCACCACGCATACCGCCCAGCGCGCCGGCGATATCCATAACGCCTCCGACGTCGCGATCGCGGCAATGAGCCGGCTGATGACCGGCTCTGCCATGCTGGGCGTGATGATGAAGGAGCAGGACGCCAACATCACCGTGATCGTGGACGGCGGCGGCCCCGGCGGGCGCATGACCTGCGTGGCTCACGGCGGCGACCTCAAGATCAGCATGCATAACCCGCAGGTTTCGCTGCCGCCCCGGGCGGACGGCGCGCCGGACGTGGCCGGGCTGATCGGCAAAAACGGCACGATGACCGTGATCCGCGACTTTGGCGTGGGCGAGCCTTATATCGGCAAGACGAAGCTGATTTCGGGCGAGCTCGGCGAGGATTTCGCCGCCTATTATACCAACAGCGAGCAGACGCCCTCGATCGTGTCGCTGGGCGCCATCGTGCATGAAGGCGCCGTGCTGTCCGCGGGCGGCGTGCTGGTGCAGGCCATGCCGGGCTGCAGCGACAAAACGCTGGAAACGCTCGATCTGCGCGCCATGCTCTTTTCGGGCATCAGCCGCGACCTGTTCGAGGACCCGCTGGACGCGCTGGCCGAACGCTGGTTCCACGACCTGGAGCCCGTTATGCTGGGACGGCAGCCCATCCGCTATCACTGCGGGTGCAGCCGCGAAAAAGCCAGGCAGATGCTCAAATCGGTCGGCCGCGACCAGCTGCTGGAGATGCTGGAGCAGGATCACGGCGCGGAGATGACGTGTCATTTCTGCCACACGCGGCATACATTTACAGAGGACGACCTGAAAGCGCTGCTGGGCAGCGATATGAACTGATCTTTTCCCGTGACAGGAGGAATCCATGCCCGATATCGTATCCCTCGATATGCCCGCCGCCTATTGGCGCGGAAAGGCCCAGCAGGCCCAGCGCGCCGGCAATCCGCGGGAGGCCGTGCGGCTGTACCGCGCCGCCCTGCGCAAGCATGACGACAACGGCATCCGCCGCGAGCTGGCAGGCGTGTACGGCGATATGCGCTGCTTGATGGCCAGCGACCGGCTGCTGCTGGAAAACCTGGCCCGGGACGCCGGGGACGCCGACAGCCTGTACGGCCTGGCGCGGAACCGCTCGCTGGCGGGGGATGAGCGCGCGATGGCCGACCTGCTGGATCTGTACCTGCGGCTCGCGCCCTGCGGCGAGCAGGCCGATCAGGCGCGGGATATCCTGTGGCAGCTGCCCCGGGAAGGGCGCGCGCCCAAGCGCAAAAACCGCGCGCTGGCGCGTTTCCGTCAGGCGGTGGACGCGCAGGCGGAGCCCGTGCGCGGCCTGCGGCTGGCAAGGCAATCCTGGAGCCGGGGCAAAACGGCGGAGACGGCGCGCCTGCTGAGCCAATTGTATCTGCAGCTGGACCAGAAGAAGCAGGCGCTCAGATACGCGCTGATCGCCTGCCGGATGTCCCCGGAGGATATGGTGGCGCGGCAGCTGCTGGCGACGGCGCTGCATGAAAACGGGATGGAGCACGGCAGCCGGGCGGCGATGAAACAGGCCGCCGGCCTGTGCAAAACGCTGGATCAGCTGCCGGTCTTTTGCAGCTGCGCCCTCTATCTGGGACAGGGAGCGCTGGCGGCCGAGCTGGTGGAACAAAAACTGACGGAATATCCCGACAGCGCCGACCTGATGCTGCTGCTGGCGACCGTGCTGCACGAGGTGCCCGGACGGCGGGGACATGCGGCCGATATGGCGCGGGCGGCCAAACAGCTGGACGAGGACAACGTGATGTCCTCGCTGCTCGAGCACGCGGGGGCGAACCTGCTGGCCGAGCAGGTAGCGCTGGCGATGCGGCAGCTGCAGCGCCTCGGCGAGATCGGCGGCGCCGACTCCGCTGAGGAAGCGGCCGAGCGCATGCACGGCGAGCTGATCCGCACCATGCGCCTGCCCATCCCCGGCATGGCGGAAACGGCTGTGCGGCTGTTCCTGAAAAACGGGGACGCGCTGGGCCTGCGCATGGCGATGGTGGAAAACGAGCTGTCATCCCTGCTGTACGGGGTGATACTGAGCTATATGCAGGACGCGGGGCAGCCGCTGCCCTGCTTCGCGCGGGTGGACGGACGCCTGATGCTGGTGCCGCCCAGGCTGCGGCCGCCTTACGACGCCGATCTGCACGCGCTGATCCAGACGCTGCTGCGCGATCTGCCGGAGAGCGTGACGCTGGACAGCGTCGTGCGGGAGGTGCCGCCGCTGTGGCGCAGGCTGCCGCTCAGCGCCAAAAGGCATTTCGCCCAGAGCGCGGACGATATCTGGCCCGCCGCGTTTTCCGCTTACCTGATCCTGCGCGGAAGCGGATCGGAGCAGGCGCGCGCGCGGCTGAAAAAAAGCAGATGTCCCCGGCGCGCGGGCCGCGCCTTTATGCAATTGATACGAAGGAGCAATAAACCGTATGAAGTGCATCGACTTTGACAAAGCGTTTTCGCTGTTCGCGATGAAATGGTTCAAGGACCACGCGAAGGAATACAAAAATTACGATGAAATGGAAGCCGCCATGCCGGACGTGTACGCGCGCTTCCTGGATACGCCCGCTGATTTCCTGGCGCATTTCAAGCCCGGGGAGTATTTTGAGCAGTGGGACGACGCAAAGACGCTGATCGACTGGATGGAGGATTACTTCAAGCAGCGCGTGCCCGTGCCCGATATGCTGCTGAACCGCATCGCGTCGCTGGGCGAAGCCTCTGAAAAACGCCTGTACGCGCTCCTGCAGAAGGAACGCGCGCCGCAGGAGGCGCGCATGACCGCCGTATCGCTGCTGGGCGAGATCGGCAGCACGCTGCCCATGCAGCTGTATATCAGCTGGCAGCTCAACCGCGCGGAGGACGACGAGCTGTGCGACGCCGCCTGCGAAAGCCTGGTCAATATGGGCGAGGAAGCCATCGAGCCCATGCTGGCCTTCCTGGACGACGCCAACGACGCCGGCAAGGAAGCGCTGTGCTCGGTGCTTTCCCATTATCCCGATACCACCGGCAAGGTGCTGCGCGAACTGCTGCGGCTGATCAGAAAGCCCGACGCCAACGTGGCCGTGCTGGCGGGCTATCTGGGCCGCCTGGGCGAGGAAGGCGCGCTGGAAACGCTGATCGATCTGGCGCTGCAGGAGGATTTGAGCTATCTCAACTATATCGAGCTGCGCTCGGCCATCGAGCAATTGGGCGGCGACGCGCCGGAGCGCGAGTTTGACGAGAACGATCCGGAGTATGAAGCGATGTCCCGGCTGCAAATGTCATGGGACAAGCGGGGCGACGGGCAGGAAGCGGAGGACGAGCGTCCGCTGGACGGGGATTATCTTCAATGATCTGTGAACGCTGCGGCACACAATCGGATAACGGGGCGCGGATCTGCCCGCATTGCGGCGCGCCGCTCACGAAGGACGCCTCCAGCGCGGACGGCGTTGCTGCGCTGCGCCAGGGGCGCAGCCATGAGCCGCCGCCGGTGTACGGCTCGCGCATGGACCGGCAGCCCCGCGCTTCGCGCTACGGGCAGGACGCCGGACGGCCGGAAAACCACCGCGGCGTGCCCGTGCCGGAGGAGGCGGGCGACCGCAGGCGCGTGCATTCCCGCGATCTGCAGCCGCGGAAGGTCATGCGGCGCGGCGTGAACCGCGCGCTGCTGCTCACCGTGCTGGCCGGGCTGCTGCTGGTTTCGGCGGTGGTCCTGTTTGTGCTGGCTATCCGCCTGCCGCAGGGGCATTTGCTGCTGCTGCGCGCGACCGCGGAGGATCCCGACAAGCAGGAGCGCGTGATCTCCATGATCGGGGAAGAGAACGCGGCCAAAGCGCTGTGGATCATCGGTCAGGAGCAGATCGACCAGGGGTATATTTCGCGCTGCATCGAAACGTACAAACAGGCGTACGCCCTCGATCCCCAGATAGACGGCCTTTACAACAGGCTGCTGAGCTTCGCGGACGCGTATGAGGCGGTGGGGCAGCTGGAGGAGGCCGAAAAGATCTATACGCAGCTGTATACCGAAGTGGATGAAAGCAATCCGCAGGCCTACCGCTTCGTCATCGATATCATGATGGATCAGGGCAGGCTGTTCGAGGCCACGGACCTGATGCAGACGGCATACGATAAGACCGGGGAACTGAGCTTCAAATCCCAGCGCGAGCAGCGTGTGCCGCTGCCGCCGACCTCCGATCCGGACAGCGGACGGTATATGCAGCAATGCCGGGTGACGCTCTCTTCGCCCCAGGGATACGACGTATATTACCTGCTGGACGACGAGGAAAGCGAGCTGCCCGAAAAGGGCATGCTGTTTACCGAGCCCATTGTTCTGGGCGAGGGGATGTATACTATCCGGGCGGTGTGCGTATCCTCCGAGCTGATCAGCGACGAGGTGAGCCTGCGCTATACCGTGTGGTTCCCCACGCCCAGCGCGCCCAAATCGCGGCTGCTGACCGGCGTGTACGACAAGCCCAAGCGCGTGTACCTGTACATGGAGGATATCAAGATCACCGGCGATACGCCCAACCAGCAGTATACCATCTATTACACCATCGACGGGACGGCGCCGAATATCGATTCTCCCATATATACCGACGAGGGTTTCATGCTGCCGCTGGGCGATACGACGCTGCGCGCGGTGGCCGTGAACCAGTACGGCAAGGTTTCCAACGAGTACGTGGGCACCTATAAGATCAACGGCACCAATTACGCCAAGGTTTTCCAGGACAGCAAGCATCAGTTCAAGGCCTTTACGCTGGGCAAAACCACGTATGACGAGTTCGCGAAGCTGTACGGAACGGGCCAGGAAACCATGATCGACAGCAAGGACACCTATTCCGGCAAAGCGCTGCAGGTAACCTATGAGTGGGGCACGGCCTGCTTTACCGATATAAACCGCATCCTGTACGCCGTCAGCACCAATAACCCGGCCATGACGGGCCCGGCGGGCAGCAAGGTCGGAATGCGCACATCCGAGGTGACCGCGCTGTTCCGCGACAGGGGACAGGCCGCCAACGCGAAGGGCAACCGCAGCCTGTATTACAACGAGACCGCGGGATACGGCAAGTATTGGAAGGACAGCGATACAACCGGACGGCTGGAGTATGTGAGCTTCCGCGAAAACGGCGCGCAGACGCTGCTGGTCTATGAGCTGGAAAACGATACCGTGAAGCGCATCAATATGACCCTTTCCGGCGAAATAATCGAATGATCGGCGGAGCATAAAACCATGTACAGCATCAGAAGAGCCAATAAAGCGGATACCGGAGCCGTCATGCGCCTGCTGGCCCAGGTCAATCGCGTGCACCACGACGGAAGGCCGGACCTGTTCAGGCTGGGCACCAAGTATACGCCGGAGGAATTGGAGCGCATTTTCGCGGACGACGCCCGCCCGGTGTTCGTCAGCACCGATGAAAACGGCGATGTGCTTGGCTACGCATTCTGCATCCTGCAGCAGCATATCGGCAGCCACCTGATGACCGATATCAGAACGCTGTATATCGACGACCTCTGCGTGGATGAGCGCGCCCGCGGACGCCGCGTAGGCACAGGCCTGTACGAATATGTGCTCGCATACGCCCGCGCCGCCGGCTGCTATAACGTGACGCTCAACGTCTGGTCCCTCAATCAGGGCGCGATGCGCTTCTATGAAAAATGCGGCCTCGTGCCTCAGAAGGTTGGGATGGAGAAGATATTATCATGCTCTTCTTCTGAGAGCCATGATGCGAAGGGTGAATGATACTATTCTCAATCTAAAATCTTATCATCTTTGGGTGTCTTTTCCGTCTTGGCGTTGCTTCATTCCGGTCAACGTAGCGCTGCTA
>CACWLY010000035.1 GCA_902761825.1 uncultured Eubacteriales bacterium | reverse complement strand
GACTTCGCCCCCTGGACCCATCCCGGCGATGAAGCGCGGAGCGTAAACCAGACTTGCTTCCGCCTGTTTGGTCTATGGGGCCAAGTGAGTTCCCGGGCAATAGAAAAGGAGAAAAATTGACCGAAAAAACAAGCTCGCTTGTTTTATCGGCGATTTTTCTCCTTTTTCCTGTGCGCTTCGCGCACAGTCGGCCAGCGAAGCTGGCCCGCCCGGGAACGGTGGCATACCCTATCCTGCTGACAGCGGCAAGTTGCTTGTTCGACAAGTTGCGCTGCGACCGCCGCAGCCGGCGGGGTCTGGGGTGCAACTTGCACCCCAGCGGGAGCTCGAGGGCAGCGCCCTCGTCGTTCCCCCCTGATCTTAATTCCCCATTTGCATCATGGCTCTTGGAATGTCAATAGTATAAGCCGAAGCATGAAAAAACGATTGGGAACTGCCCGCTCCCAATCGTTTTTTTACAAGCGCCGTTCACTGCGCCTGCCAGGTATAGAACATCGCGGCGCCGTCGAAGACGAAATAAATATCCTGTATCCCGGCGGCGGCGAGCGGAACGGTAAAGGACGCCGCTTCATTGCCGGCCGGGATCTCGATGCGGGCGGCGATGGGCTGTTCGATATCGCCCAGCGTCACGTAAAGCATACAGCCTTCCTCGGACGACGCCTGCACGGTCAATTGCCGCGCTCCCTCGCCGAAATCGACGCCGCTCACGCGGGTCCAGCTGCCTTCGGCGGTCTGGAAAAACGTATTTCCGTCCTCTCCCCTTATGCTGTTGCCCGCCTGATGCGACACGGTGCAGGCCGACACCGGTTCATAGGGATCGAGCGGCCTGAGCTGCTCCACGCCCTTCATGGTGCCCTTCACCTGTTTCAGGCTTCCGTCGGCGTTGACGGTTATTTTATCGATCTGCGGGCTGCGGTAATTGCCGCTGATCTTCATGGCCTTTTCGACCGGCCTGCTGTGGTAGAAAAGATAATATTCACCGTTCAGGCAGGCAATGGAATGATGGTTATTGCCGTAAAGGCCGAAAAACCTGCCCTCGTTGGGGAACAGCTCGCCCCGGTAGGTATAGGGGCCCAGGGGATTGTCGGCGGTCATGTACTGGATCGCGCCGTCCGTCAGGCGCAGGGAGTTTCCCGCCGTCTGCCAGTTTGAGCAGTAGGAATAGACGTAGGTATCGCCGATCCTGTTGATGCCGGAATCCTCGAACAGCCAGGGCGCGTCCACCTGCACGGGATCGCCGTCCAGTCTGATCATATCCTCGCCCAGCCGCACGATGCGCGCGGTGCCGGGCGCGGCCTGCTTGCCTTCGGGCACGCCGCCGCCGAAGGCCAGATATCCGGTGCCGTCGTCGTCCACCATCACGGCGGGATCGAACAGCCACGGCACGTTCGCGCAGTTTTTCACCGTGCGGTCGATGAGCGGCTTTCTCAGTTCGTCCCGCCAGGGGCCGGTGGGGCTGTCGGCGCACAGAACGCCGATGCCGTTGCCGCCGTTGCAGAAATAGAGGAAAAACTTCTCCTTCCCGTCGACGGTCTTGTGCGCGGCGCACGGCGCCCAGGAATTGCCGGCCCATTTCGCTATGCCCGTCGAGCCGGCGACCCGGATCCGTCCGTGGTCCGTCCAGTTGACCAGATCGTCGGAGGAGATGCAGTTGATGGTGCGGATCGTGGAGTACGTGTTCTCCTTGATCTTTTTATCCTTGTCCAGTTCCAGCCGGTCGTCGGTCATGTACACGTAGAGCCGCCCGTTGTATTCCATCACCCCGGGGTCCGCGCCGAACCGCTGGGTGTACAGAGGGTTTCCTTCGTTCTGCTTTTTATACGGCTTGCGCAGCGCGAACGACAGCTCGCCCACCGTTTCCGCCTTTCCCTCCACCGGGAACAGCCCGAACATCGCGACCAGCAGAAGCGCGGGCGCGAGACGCAGTATTTTCTTCATACGTATCTTTTCCTTTCATCCCATCCTATCATCCGACAGCGCGCGCCGGATGGCGAGGCCCACGCCGTTGTGATCGTTATCGGCCGTCACGAAAGCGCAGCGCGCGCGGACCGCCGCGCTCGCGTTGCCCATGGCGATCGGGCAGCCCACGGCGTCCAGCATTTCCAGATCGTTATCCGAATCCCCGATGCCCACGGTATCTTGCATATCGACGCCCAGGCGCCGGGCCAGCAGCCGCAGGCCGCTCCCCTTGTCGACGCCCCGCGCCGTCATTTCCAGCGAGGCGATCTCCTGAAAGGTCAGCTTCAGCGGCAGCTCCTTCAGCGCTTCAAAGGCCCGCAGCCTAAGCTCCGGCGAGGGAAAATACAGGTTGATCTTGGCGATGCCGTCCTGCCGCGCGGCCTCGGCTTTCATATCGGGCACCTGCCGGGCGACCGCCAGGAACATAGGCTGATAAACGCCCATATTGAAGTCCGCCATGTGCGTGATATCGGCGGCGGAAACGATCGATTCGCCGTCCGTCAGAAAATGGATCATCGCGCCGAGCCCCGCCGCCGTCTCCAGGATCGGCCGCACGCATTCCGGCGCGATCACGCTGCCGGCGATCCCGCGCCCTTCCGCGCAGTCATATATCACCGCGCCGCTGTTGCATACGGCGTAGCGCATCATGGGCGTCTGCGAAAAATACTCCCGCAGCTCGGGCACGCCGCGCCCGGTGCAGTACACCGCCTGCGCGCCCTGCCCGGCGGCCCAGCCGATATCCCGCAGGCTTTCGGGGGCGATGGTCTTGTCAGACGTCAGCAGCGTGCCGTCCATATCCAGCGCGATCAGCTTATACCGTGTCTTCATTCATCCTCCCGCAGCTTTCCCATCACTTCGGCCACGTCGCCCCGGATCGCCAGGCTCGCGCGGCTGTCGGCGGCGATCGGCTCGCGGTTGACGACCACGAGGTTTTTTCCGTTGAAATAATCCAGGAAAGAGGCGGCGGGCTCGACCGACAGCGAGGTGCCCGCCACGATCAGCGTATCGGCGTTGGATATTTCGCGGCACGCGCCCATACAGGTATACTTGTCCGGCGCTTCGCCGTACAGCACCACGCCGGGCTTGATCACGCCGCCGCAGCGCTCGCAGCGGGGTATGCCGGATGCGCGCAGCACTTTATCCAGCGGATACTGCGCGCCGCAGTCCATGCAGCTGTTTTCGTACACCGTCCCGTGGATCTCGTACACCCGCTTATTCCCGGCCATTTTGTGCAAGCCGTCGATGTTCTGCGTCACAATGCCGCGCAGCCTGTCCCGCTTCTCCCACTGATACAGCCGCCGGTGCGCGGCGTTGGGCCGCGCCTCGGGATGCACCATATACTGCCGGTAGAAATCAAAGAATTCGGCGGGATGCAGATAAAAGAAAGACTTGCTGAGGATCATTTCGGGCGTCAGCCCCCGGTACACCTCGCCGTAAAGCCCGTTTTCGGAACGGAAATCGGGAATGCCGCTGGCGGTGGAGACCCCCGCGCCGCCGAAAAACACGATGCGCCGGGAAGCGTCGACGATTTTCTGCAGCCGCGCGGTTTCGTTTTCAAACATCTTCGTTTTTCTCCGCCCAGCACTCGTTCACGGCGCTGCCGTCCCGGTACGTTTTCTCATACCCGGCGTCCTGTTTGTCGTCGTTCTCCGCGCCGTCGGCCCAGTCCTCTTCCTGCCGCCGCTTTTTCCACTCGCTCATGCCTGAACGCTCCCGCCCGCGGCCTCCTGCCGCTTTTGGGGCTTGGGCTCGCGGTATTCCAGGCCCTGGTCGTAGCGCACGCTCTCCGGGGGCGTTTCCAGCAGCTCGGGATGCTCCAGGTACTGCTCCATCGCGGCGAAGAAGCGGGCGTAATGCGCGCCGGAGCATACGCGCTCGTCGGCGGTGATGCCCATGGGCAGGAAACGCTTCATGCGCGTCTCGCCCTTTTCCACGACGGCGACCTTTTCCACCAGGCCGATGCCGAAGAACATGCTGACGTCGCCGAAATTATAGATATGATGGTTTACGTGATGCAGGCCGATGGAGGCGTTGTTGGTGATATACATGCCCACATAGAAGGGAAGCTCGTTGATCAGCGCGCCGGGCGCGATGCCGTAACGGTCCAGCAGACGCACGATCGCCACGGCGGCCGTGGTCAGGCCGGGAACGCTGAACAGCGCGCCCAGCAGCTTTTCCACGAAGCTGGGGGCCGTGTCCTCCCCGCGGTTGGCGGCGACGGCCGCCACCATGCGGTCGCGCACGTCGTACAGCGTGTCGTAAGGATCGAAGCGGATGCTGACCACGGCTTCGCCCTTGTCCGCGTCCTGGGGAGACTTGAGCATGGTGAAGGCTATGCTGCAGTTGTTGCGCGCAAAATACTGCTTGTTCATGATAAAGCGGTTGACCTCGGGATTCTGGCTCACCGCGCGCACGTAGGCCGCCACGATGATCTGCATATGGGTCAGACGCTCGTTTTTCTCCTGCATCTGCCTGCCGATATAGCGGGTCATGCTCTCCCAATCGATACGGTGCTGCAAAAACACCTGCGCGTCGCAGCGCATGGGCATAACGTAAGGCGTGATCTGCACCACTGGGTCAATCTTTTTGATCCGGCGTCCGTCCGGCCTTCTTCCAAACATGCGTGTTTCCTCCTTCGCAAGTACGTTCCTCTGCGCGTCCCGGCGGCAGAGCGGCAACGGGATATGCGTATATTATACATCCTGATTTGTTTTCGGGCAACGCAAAATTGTCGGGACGCGGGGCCGGCTTCACCGGCGGATGAACGCGTCGTAGAGCGCTGTGACGCTGCGGGCGAAATCCGCCTCGGGGATCACGGCGGTCACGTACAGGCCGTCGGGCGGCATATGGAGCGAATACGCGCGGACGCCCGCGGCCGAAAGCGCGGCGGCGAACCTTGCCGCGCCGTCGGCGCGCCGGAGCCCCTCGCCGACCGCCGATACCGAGGCCGCCCGGTGCTGCCACACGCGCTCGGAGAGCGCCTGCAGCGCTTCGGGCAGCGGCTCGTCGCCCCTGAGCGCGAGGCACAGGGCGTCGGCGTCGACGGCCAATTTAAACAGCGGCAGCCCGGCTTCCAGCGCCGAACGCGCCAGCGTTTCGCCGCCGTCCAGGCGCTCCAGCCGGTACAGCCGCAGCCCCCTGCGCCCGGTCACGCCGATGGCCTCGGCCGCGGGTTGCCCGCCGAAGGCCGGGCCGATGCGCGTGCCCGGATGCCGCGGCTCCAGAAAGGAGCGCACCGTCAGCGGAACGCCCGCCCGGCGCACGGGCGCGACGGCCTCCTCGGCCAGCACCCGCGCGCCGAGCGCCGACAGCGCGCGCAGCTCCCGGTAGCTCATCGCGGTCACGCATTGCGCGTCGGGCACCAGCTCGGGATCGGCGGCGAACACCCCGCGCACGTCCTTCCAGTTTTCATAAACGTCGGCGTTGCGGGCCGCGGCGGCCAGCGCGGCGGTCACGTCGCTGCCGCCCCGGGGAAAGGTATGGACCGTTCCCAGCCCGTCCGCCCCGTAAAACCCCGGCAGCACGCAGGGAACGGGCATCCGCCGCAGCAGCTCCATTGTATCCCGCTCCAGCAGGTTTCCTGCGGCGTCGAAGCGTATCACCGACGCCGCGTCGACGAAGGGCATTTCCAGGTACGCGGCCAGCAGCCTGCCGCAGAGCCATTCCCCGCGGCTGGCCGCCCAGGCCGGGGACGCGCCCCAGCGCAGTCCGCCGAAGATTTCGCGCAGGTCGTCGTCCGGCGCGGGCAGGCGCAGCGCCGCGGCGATCTCCCTGTATCTGCCCGCGATCCGGTCGAACAGATGGCCGAAGCCCCGGCCCGCCTCCGCCGCGGTCTGGCAGGCGTACAGAAGATCGGTGATCTTTTCATCCCCGCCGTCCCGGCGTCCCGGAGCGCTGGGCACGATGATCTGCCTTGAACCGTCCTCCGCCGCGATCTCCTTCACCCGCCGGAAGCCTTCCCCGTCGCGCAGCGCAGCGCCGCCGAATTTGCATACCCGCATTTCACGCCCTCCAATCATTGATCGACCTTTACATTTTGCGCTTTTTTTTCTATAATAAACAGGAGGCTTCCCGGCAATCCTTTCAATGGGAGGAATTGCCATGGAAGAGGAGCTCCGCGCGATCCTGCGCGTACTGAATGATATGAACGACCGCCGTTCCCGGCTGCTGAACGCCTTTTTATCCGGCGTACTGCGGGGCATCGGCGTGATGCTCGGCTTCGCCGTCATCGGCACGGCGCTGGTATGGCTGCTGCAGCCGATCGCCCGGGCGAACCTGCCCGTGATCAGCGATTTTCTGGCCCAGGTAGTCACCATGGTACAGTTGAGGATTCAATGAAGCATGCCCGCTTATACATCGCCGCCGCGATCCTGCTGATCGCCGACCGCGCCGGCAAGCTGGCCTGGCGGAACGCTGACTTTAGCGTTATCCCCGGTATACTGGCCTTTCACAGCACAAAAAACACCGGAATGGCTTTCGGCCTTTTAGCCGACAAACCCTGGCTGCTCGCCGCGCTCGGCCTCGTTTTCTGCGTCGGCGCGGCGCTGTACCTGCGCCGCCGCAGCCTGAACCGCCTGTGCCAGTACGGCGCGGGGCTGCTGCTGGGCGGGGCGCTGGGCAACCTGGCCGACCGGCTGTTCCTCGGCTATGTCATCGACTTTATCGATCCCGTTTTTCTGCATTGGTTCGTCTGCAACATCGCCGATATCGGCATCACCTGCGGCGCGGCGCTGCTGATGATCCACCTGCTTTTCGGAAAGGAAGAAACCCGCAAATGACGCATTACACCGGCGACGGCTCGCGGCTGGACGTGCTGCTTTCCCGGGACGGCGCGCTGTCCCGCTCGCGGGCGGCCGAACTGATCCGTTCGGGCGCCGTCGCCGTGAACGGAAAGCCCGAACGCAAGCCCGCCTGCAAGCCCGATCCCGGGGCGGATATCGCGCTGGACATGCCGGAGGTCAGGCCGGCCGCCGTGGAAGCCCAGGATATCCCGCTGACCGTGCTGTACCAGGACCGGCACCTGGCCGTGGTGATCAAGCCCGCGGGCATGGTGGTGCATCCGGCGGCGGGCAACGCCGACGGCACGCTGGTCAACGCCCTGCTCTATCATCTGGACAGCCTGAGCGGCATCGGCGGCGAAATGCGCCCGGGCATCGTGCACCGGCTGGACAAGGACACCAGCGGCCTTCTGCTGGTCGCCAAGGACGACGCAACGCACGCCGCGCTCAGCCGCGACCTGAGCGAGCGCAAAATGGAAAAACACTATTACGCCGTGGTCGCGGGCGTGATGAAAGCGCCCGAGGGCGTGATCGACGCGCCGATCGGCCGCAGCCACAGCGACCGCAAAAAGATGGCGGTCACGCCCGACGGCCGTCCTTCCCGCACCGAATGGCGGGTCGTGCGGCAGGACAGCGACCGCGCGCTGCTGGATATTCACCTGATCACGGGCCGCACGCACCAGATCCGCGTGCATATGAGCAGCATCCATCATCCGGTGCTCGGCGACCCGATCTACGGGCATAAAAGCATGCCCAAAGCGCCGCGGCTGATGCTGCACGCCTATTCGCTCAGCTTCACGCACCCCGCCACCGGGGAACGCATGACCTTCACCGCGCCGCCGGAGCCGTGCTTCGGGCTGGACGCATGAATATACCAAAGGAGAACGATCGATCATGAAAGCGCTGATCCTCAATTCCGGCATGGGCAGCCGTATGGGCGTGCTGACCAGTCAGCACCCCAAATGCATGACAGAGATTTCCCATAACGAGACCATCCTCAGCCGTCAGCTCAGGCAGCTTTGCCAGGCGGGGATCACCGAGGTGGTGATCACGACCGGCCTGTTTGACGGCGTGCTGGTGGATTACTGCCGGGAGCTCGATCTGCCGCTGCGCTTCACCTTCGTCAAAAACCCGCTTTACCGGGAAACCAACTATATCTATTCCATCTACTGCGCCCGGGAGCACCTGCGGGACGAACTGCTCCTGCTGCACGGCGACCTGGTGTTTGAAAACACCGTGCTGGACGCCGTGCTGGCCCATGAAGGCAGCTGCATGACGGTAAGCAGCGCGGTCGCCCTGCCCGAAAAGGATTTCAAAGCCGTGATCCACGGCGGGAAAATCGAAAAGGTCGGCATCGAGTTCTTTAGCGACGCGCTGGCCGCGCAGCCGCTGTACAAGCTGACAAAGGAAGACTGGCTGGTCTGGCTGGACGAGATCGTCGCCTTCTGCGAGCGCGGCGAGCGCAAGTGCTACGCCGAAAACGCCCTGAACGCGGTATCGGAGCGCATGGATCTGCGTCCGCTGGACGTGGGCGGCCAGCTGTGCGGCGAGATCGACAATCCCGAGGATCTGGCCGTGGTCAGCATGCGCGTGCGGCAGATTGAAAACCGCACGGTGTACATGTGCTTCGCCACCGATATCCTGCACGGCGGGCACATCGCCATCATCCAGCGCGCGCAGCGGCTGGGCAAGCTGATGATCGGCGTGCTCAGCGACCAGGCCATCAGCGGCTACAAGCGCTATCCGCTGGTGCCTTACAGCGAGCGCAAGGTGATGATGGAAAACATCGCGGGCGTGAGCCGCGTGGTGGAGCAGAAAACGCTGAGCTACAGGGAAAACCTGCTGGAATACAAGCCCGATATCGTGGTGCACGGCGACGACTGGGTATCCGGCTTCCAAAAGCCCATCAGGGACGAGGTGGCCTCCATCCTGGCCTCCTACGGCGGACAGCTGGTGGAGTTTCCCTATTCCAGCGATCCCAAGTATAAGGAAATGGCGGGGCGCATCCGCTCCGACCTGGCCATGCCCGATATCCGCCGCGGCCGCCTGCGCCGGGAGATCGAGCTGAACGGCCTGGTGACCGCCATGGAGGCGCACGACGGCCTGACCGGCCTGGTGGTGGAAAACACGAAGGTGTATCAGAACGGCGGCGCGCACCAGTTCAACGCCATGTGGGTATCCAGCCTGTGCGACAGCACGGCGAAGGGCAAGCCCGATATCGAGCTGGTGGATATGACCAGCCGCCTGCGCACCATCGAGGACCTGATGGAGGTGACCACCAAGCCCATCATCTTCGACGGCGACACCGGCGGCAAGACCGAGCACTTCGTCTATACCGTGCGAAGCCTGGAGCGGCTGGGCGTATCAATGGTGATCATCGAGGACAAGACCGGGCTCAAAAAGAACAGCCTGTTCGGCACCGAGGTGGAGCAGACGCAGGACAGCATAGAGAATTTCTCCGAAAAGATCCGCGCCGGCAAGCATGCCCAGAAGACCAGGGAATTCATGATCTGCGCGCGCATCGAAAGCCTGATCCTGGAGCGGGGCATGGACGACGCCCTGGAGCGCGCCTTCGCCTTCAGCGCGGCGGGCGCCGACGCTATCATGATCCACAGCCGCCGCAGGGAGCCCGACGAGATCTTCGAGTTCGTGCGGAGATTCCGGGAGAAGGATCCCGCCACCTATCTGGTGGTCGTGCCCACGAGCTTTGACAGCGTGACCGAGGAGGAGTTCAAGCGCCGGGGCGTGAACGTGGTGATCTACGCCAACCAGCTGATGCGCGCGGCCGTTCCCGCCATTCAGAACGCGGCGCGGATGATCCTGGAAAACCACCGCGCGCAGGAATGCGACAGCATGCTGATGCCCTTCCAGGAGATCATCCGTCTGATCCCGGAAGAGGAATGACCGAAAAACCGCCGTCCGCCGTTACGGGCGGGCATCCCATCGATTCCAAGGAGAAAAGTATGGAGAATCAGGAACGATCCAAAATGCTGGGCACGATGTCCATGGGCAAGCTGGTGCCCAAGGTTTCCGTGCCCATTATGATCAGCATGCTGGTGCAGGCGCTCTATAACGTGGTGGACGGCATTTTCGTCGCCCGCTACAGCCCCGACGCCTTTACGTCGGTATCGCTGGCCTTTCCCATTCAGATGCTGATGATCGCCGTGGGCACCGGCCTCGGCGTGGGCATCAACAGCCTGGTCAGCCGCCGCCTGGGCGCGCAGCAGGCCGAGGGCGCGCGCTCCGCGGCAAAAAACGGCCTGTTTCTGGAGTTCTGCGGGGCCGTGATGTTCTGCCTGTTCGGCATTTTCGGCGCGCGCCATTTCATGCGCGTGTTCACCGACGACGCCAACCTGCAGGCCCTGGGCGGCACTTATCTGACCATCGTTTCGGTGTTCAGCATCGGCCTGCTGTTTTCCATGGTGTTCGAGCGGCTGATGCAGTCCACGGGCAATACCGTGCTCTCGATGGTCACGCAGCTCGCGGGCGCGATCACCAACATCATCCTCGACCCCATCATGATCTTCGGCCTGAAAATGGGCGTGGCCGGCGCGGCCTGGGCCACGGTGATCGGCCAGTGGGTCAGCATGACGCTGGGCTTTACGCTGAACCAGCGCCGCAATCCCGAGCTGCGCATCAGCCTGCGCGGCTTCCGCCCCGAAATGGGCACGATCCGCGGCATCCTGCAGGTGGGTTTCCCCAGCATCATCATGCAGGCGATCAGCTCGGTCATGAACCTGCTGCTCAACAAGATCCTGCTCACCTTCGGCACCACCGCCGTCAATGTGATGGGCGTGTATTTCAAGCTGCAGAGCTTCGTGTTCATGCCGGTGTTCGGCCTGGGCAACGGCTTGGTGGCCATCGTCGGCTATAACTTCGGCGCGCGGCTGCGCCAGCGCGTGTACGACGCGCTGCGGGTCGCGCTCACCATCGCTTTCGTCATCATGGGCGTGGGCCTGCTGGCCTTCCAGCTGGCCCCGCAGGCGCTCATCAGCCTGTTCGAGTCGGGCGGGGCGGGCGATCTGACCGCGCTGGGCTGCAGCGCGCTGCGCATCATCAGCATCAGCTTCCTGATGGCCGCCGCCGGCATCATGATCACGGTCGTTTTCCAGGCCGTCGGCAAAGGCACCTACAGCCTGATCATGAGCCTTTGCCGCCAGCTGATCGTGCTTGTGCCCGCGGCATGGCTGCTCAGCCGCACCGGCAGCCTGAATGCCGTTTGGTGGGCCTTCCCCATCGCCGAAACCGTTTCGCTGTGCATCAGCCTGTTCCTGTTCGGCAAGGTCAACAGGGAAATGCTGAAAAAGCTGTGACGCAGCTTTTCCCGGGATAAAACAAAGGCGCGGCGTCCTCGCCGCGCCCTTTTTTTGATTGTCTGTATGGAAGCGCCCGGCCGGCAGGCGGCCGTTCAGAAGGTTTCCGATTTTTCGCGGCGCTGTCCCTTCAGCTTTCTTTTGAGGAAAGCCGCGCCTTTTTTCAGCCAGCGCTGGCTTTCCAGATTGATCACCTGCGCTTCCGCGTAGCGCAGGCCGTTTTTTTTGACCCATACGTCCAGCAGCCGCTCGCTCAGGAAGCCGAACACCCGGCGGTCGTTCGCCGAATAGTCCGATATATCCAGCCTGCGCTCGACCTCGAAGAGGATACCGAACAGCCAGGCGCAATACGCGTCGAAGGCAGCGCGGGGCATCACGAACATATTGCAGATATGCCCGCTGCGTGTGCCCAGCATCCACCGCCAGGCAGGCAGATACTCGGGGCATTTTTCGGCGAGCACGGCTTCCACGCACCGCAGGTCCGCCGCGTGATGGGCGTGGTTGTACTGGCTCTCTCTGGTTTCGATCCAGTAGCGGCGTTTTTTCGGCAGGATCAGGTCGTGCTTCGAGAGCAGCTTTTCAATATCCTGCCGCTTCAGCAGCCTGTCTGTCTTCTTTTTCCAGAAAGCGCCGCGTCCCAGGTAGCGCCGGTAATGGAGCAGCCCGTATACGTCGGCGTCCAGGTTTTTCCATGCCCAGTACAGGCCGGTCAGCTCGCAGTAGGTCGCGTTTTTATCGCTGATGTTTTCTCCCGCGTCGTCCCTTGCCCAGCGGGGATCGATGGCCGCCTTTCCCGCCGCGCCGACGTGCACGGGCAAATAGACGCTGTCTTCCGGCATCCAGAAGGGCTTATGCGCGGCTACCAATAGTTTGATCTGCATCGTTTTCATCCCTGCTCATATCAGAATGCGCCCGCGCGTCTCATTCGAGCCCGTCCAGATATCGTTTGAGCGCGTCCCGCCAGTCGGGCAGGGGCGTAAATCCGTTCTCCCGCAGCTTGCTTTTGTCCAGGCGGCTGTTCATGGGCCGGGCCGCTTTGCTCAGGCCGTATTCCGCCGTGGACACGGGGATCACGCGCACGCGCTTTCCCGCCTGCCGGAAGATCTCGCAAGCGAAATCGTACCAGCTGATATAGCCGCCCTCGTTGGTCGCGTGGTAATACCCGTACCTGTCCGTTTCGATCATATCCACCAGCAGCCGGCTGAGATCGGGCGTATAGGTCGGCGTGCCGATCTGATCGCATACCACCCGCAGCGTATCATGGGTTTCGGCCAGGCGCAGCATGGTTTTTACGAAGTTCGCGCCGTGCGGTCCGAACGCCCAGGCGATCCGCACGATAAAATACTTTTCCAGCAGCCCGGATACCGCCAGCTCGCCCTCCAGCTTGCTTTTTCCGTACACGCTCAGCGGCGCGTACGCCTTGCAGTCGGCCTGCCAGGGCGTATCGCCCTTTCCGTCGAACACGTAATCGGTGCTGACGTACAGCATTTTGCAGCCCAGCTCGCGGCAGGCCAGCGCAATGCCGCGCGTGCCCTCGCCGTTGACGAGAAGCGCTTTTTCGCGGTTTTCGGCGTCCTCGGCGGCGTCCACAGCCGTCCAGGCCGCGCAGTGGATCACGGCGTCCGGGCGCAGCGTCCCAAGCATCCGGCCAACCGCCGCACGATCGGTGATGTCCAGCGCGAAATCCCCCGTTATATCGCTGCCGATGGCCGTATGTCCGCGCTTTTTCAGCTCTTCCGCAACGTCGCTGCCCAGCTGTCCGTTGGCTCCGGTCACAAACACTCTCATGCCCGCTTACCTGTTCCCGTACATTTTTTCGTAGTAGTTCTGGTATTCGCCGCTGATGATCTCCTGCCACCAACCGCGGTTGTTCACATACCATTGAATGGTCTTTTTGATGCCGTCGGCGAATTTCGTTTCCGGCAGCCAGCCCAGCTCGCCGTGGATCTTCGCCGGGTCGATGGCGTAGCGCATATCGTGGCCCTTGCGGTCGCCCACGTGCGTGATCAGGCTTTCGGGCTTGCCCAGCTCCTTGCAGATCAGCTTCACGATATCGATATTGCGCATTTCGTTGTGCCCGCCCACATTGTACACCTCGCCCACGCGCCCGTTATGGATGATCAGGTCGATTGCGCGGCAGTGATCCTCCACGTACAGCCAGTCGCGCACGTTGATCCCTTCGCCGTACACAGGCAGCGGCTTATCGTTCAGGCAGTTGGCGATCATCAGCGGGATCAGCTTTTCGGGGAACTGATACGGGCCGTAGTTGTTGCTGCAGCGGCTGATCGTGACCGGCAGACCGAACGTGCGGTGATACGCCATCGCCAGCAGATCGGCGGACGCCTTCGACGCGCTGTACGGGCTGCTGGCGCGGATGGGCGTAGACTCGGTAAAGAACAGGTCGGGCCGGTCCAGCGGCAGATCGCCGTACACCTCGTCGGTGCCCACCTGATGGAAGCGGGCGATCCCGTACTTCCGGCAGGCGTCCATCAGCGTCTGCGTGCCCAGGATGTTGGTTTTCAGGAAGATCGCCGGATCGTCGATGCTGCGGTCCACGTGCGTTTCCGCCGCGAAATTGACCACGATATCGGGATGCTCTTCCTCAAACAGCCCGAACACCGCTTCCCGGTCGCAGATATCGGCCCTGACGAAACGGAAATTGGGGTTGTCCATCACGCTCCGCAGCGTGCTCAGGCTGCCCGCGTAGGTCAGCTTATCCAGGCAGACGACGCGGCAGTCCGGATGCTTGTCCAGCATATGGAAGATGAAATTGCTGCCGATGAACCCGGCTCCGCCGGTGACGATCATGGTCATGGGCCGATCCTCCTTATATCTCTCCGTACACGAAGTTGCAGTCGCTGTCGCGCAGCAGGGGGCTCTGCGTATCCTTGGCGCTGAGCAGCTCCCGCCGCACCTCGCCCCAGTCCACGCCGATGGCCGGATCGTCGAAGCGGATGCCGCGGTCGCATTCCCTGCTGTACAGGTTATCCACCTTATAGCAGAATTCCACGTCGTCCGTAAGCGTTTTGAAGCCGTGGCCGAAGCCCCGGGGGATCATCATCATGCGCTTGTTTTCGGCGCTCAGCTCCACGGCCGTCCAGCGCTTATAGGTCGGGCTGCCGCGGCGAAGATCGACCGCAACGTCCAGCACCGCGCCGCGCGTCACCCGCACCAGCTTGGCCTGGGCGTACGGCGCGTTCTGGAAATGAATGCCGCGCAGGATGCCCCGCTGGGCGGAATAGCTCTGGTTATCCTGCACAAAATCGTAGCGCAGGCCCAATTCCTCAAAATTGCGGGTGCTCCAGGTTTCCATAAAATACCCGCGCGCGTCGCCAAACACCTGCGGCTCGATGATGTATACGCCGGGCAGGCAAGTTTCGATCTTTTTCATCAATAGCGCACCTTTCCTTCCGCGACCGCCTTCAGATGCTCGCCGTAGGGGCTCTTGCCATACCTTTCCGCGCTTTCCAGCAGCTTTTCGCGGGTGATCCAGCCGTTTTTATAGGCGATCTCCTCGGGCGCGCTGATCTTGATGCCCTGACGCTTTTCCACCATGCGCACGAAGTCCGCCGCGTCCACCAGGCTGTCCATCGTGCCGGTGTCCAGCCAGGCATAGCCGCGGCCCAGCAGCTGCACGTCCAGCTCGTCTTTTTTCAGGTACATGTCGTTGAGCGTGGTGATCTCCAGCTCGCCGCGGGCGCTGGGCCGCACGTCGTGGGTCATCAGCGATACGCCGGCGGGATAGAAATACAGGCCGGTGATGCAATAGTTGGATTTGGGATGCTCCGGTTTTTCCTCCACCGACAGCACCTTTCCGTTTTCGTCAAACTCCACGATGCCGAAGCGCTCGGGATCGGTGACGTAATAGCCGAAAATCGTGGCGCGGGCGTTCTTTTCAGCGTTTTCCACAGCGGCACGCAGCGTTTTGCCAAAGCCGTTGCCGTAAAAAATGTTGTCCCCGAGCACCATCGCGCAGGCGTCGTCCCCGATGAACGTTTCGCCAATCAAAAACGCCTGCGCAAGCCCGTCCGGAGACGGCTGCACCCGGTATTGCAGACGCACGCCGAACTGGCTGCCGTCGCCCAGCAGATGCTCGAACCGCGGCGTGTCCTCCGGGGTGGAAATCACCAGAATGTCGTGTATGCCCGCAAGCATCAGCGTGCACAGCGGATAATAGATCATGGGCTTGTCGTACACCGGCAAAAGCTGCTTGCTGGTGACCATCGTCAGCGGATACAGCCGCGTTCCCGCGCCTCCGGCCAGTATGATGCCTTTCATAGAACTGCGTTCTCCCTTCCGTCGCGTGAAAAAAGCGTCGTTTTTCTGCTATACTCGGGTTTTTAGCACACTTTTACATTTTAATTATACTATAAATACGGTTTTTGTCAACCGAGGCCCCCGCGTCCCGCCGGGCCCCTCCGCTTCCGCGCGTCCGGCATACGGCGCAAAAACCCGGGCAGCCTTGTCTGTCTGCCCGGGCATGATGTATTTCTTTGCGCCAACACCCTGTAATACTGTTTGTATTCTAAGAGCCATGATGCGAAGGGTGAAATAAGAGCAAGGAAGGGCACGTTAGGGCCTACGCGGCCCTAAAACCCGCGCCAAAGGGCCCGCTTGGGCCCTCTGGACACCCATCCCGGCGATGAAGCTCGGAGCGGAAACCAGACTTGCTTCCGCCTGTTTGGCCTGTGGGGACAAGCAAGCTCCCGGGCATAAAGAACAAGGGCGTTTTTCCAGAAAAACAAGCTCGTTTGTTTTTCTGGAAAAACGCTCTTGTTCACTGTGCGC
>CACWLY010000034.1 GCA_902761825.1 uncultured Eubacteriales bacterium | reverse complement strand
CAACGTAGCGCTGCTACGCCTCCCTCCATTCAGCTTAGCCAGGGCGAAAAATCCATCCCAAATCTGATAATCTTTTATACTGAGAATAGTATAAGCTGATTATTCCATCGTGCCGATGGCGAGTATGCTGGTGATCTCGCGCATGGCGGAGCGGTTGACGTTTTCCTTTTTGTTGACGGCCTGGCCCATGAAATAGAGAAGCGTGGTGCGGCCGCCGTCGAGGTTGAAGGCGTGGGTCACGCCTTTTTTCTGCATCATATCCACCATCCACTGCATCACCACGCCGGTGCGGCTGTCATGATTGCCGTTTGCGGTAATGATGAGATAATGCCCGGGCTCGTAATAGCCGATTGCCTGGCGGGCGGCGGCTTCCACGTATTCCTCTTCCAGCGTGCGCGAGCCGGGGCTGTACAGCCGCTGGTTCACCTGGCCGTCCTTGATCAGGATGGGGCCGAAGCAATAGGTATGCAGCACGCCCATGTTCAGATAATCCTGCGCGTCGTGCTCCTCGGGATAGTACAGCTCGATGCTGCCGTCGGGGTAATAGGCCAGCACATCCAGCGGCGGGAAATCGTAGTATGCATCGTCGGGCATTGCGTCGGCTTTCACCTCGCCGCCCCGGATGACCACGCCCTGCTGGTATTTCAGGTCGCCGTCATGGTGGCGCCGGTACCAGCGGTAGCCGTAGTTGTCGTCCGTAATGGCCAGGATGGCGTTTCCGCGGTCGGCGATGGTCATGCCGTCCTCGAAATTATGGCCTTCCTCGCGGCTGCCCTGGGAAAGAAGCGAGGTCCACACGATGCCGGGCTTGCAGAAGATCTCGGTTTCGTACCAGCTCAGGTCGTGATTGGCGGGATTGGTATAGCGAACGATCTCGATATGCAGGTTCTGATCGATATAGTACCAGTATCCCGAGGCGAAATCGCTGTACACGAAAGCGCCCTGGGAAGCGTCGATCAGATACCCTTCCTCGTCCAGGGGCGGGAGCTCCACCGTGTTTTCGCCGGCCAGCCCGCCGCCGGTCACGCTGCGCTCGCCCAGCAGCTCCTTCTGCTGATCGGGCGTCAGCACGCCGTCCGCCGTCTGTCCCAGGCTTTGCTGGTACTGCTTTACGCGGTCGGTCATTCCGGCGTTGAACGCGTTGTTAAAATCGTCCGAGCGGTAATATCCCTGGCTCAGCAGGCCCTTTTTGGCGTTCAGCACGTCGTCGCCGTAGCAGTTTTCCCACAGGAAGCGGTACTGCCCGTCGCCGCCCGCGCCCTCGGCGGGCATTTCGGCGGCGGCGTTGATCCGCTGACCGTCGGCGGCGACGGCGGCGTCGCTGAACAGCACGGCCTGGGTATAGGCGTCGGCCACGCCGGTCATGGTCAGCCCGTTCAGATACTGGAAGTTTTCGATCACCGGGCCCGCCGATTCGTTGAAAATATCGTTCAGTGCGTCGGTGCGGTAATACCCGAGCTCATACAGGCGCACCTTGAGCGCCTTCACGTCGTCGCCCACGCTGCCCATTTTGAGCATGCGGTAGGCTTCTTCCGCGGACGCTGCGCGGCAGCACGCAAGCAGCAGAGCCAGCAGCAGAGCAAACGCGCGTTTTTTCACCATTATTTCAACCACTTTCCCGCGCTGAGGGATTCGCCGGTGAAGAAGCTGTCGACGAATTCCAGGCGCTGTTTCATATAGTCGTACACGTATTGCAGCTCGGCGGCGGGACGGAAGGAGAACGCGTCCTTGAACGTCGGCCAGGCGGCTGCCTCGCGTTCCCATACGCCGCTGCCGTCCAGTTCGTCGTAATACTTCTGGAACAGCCCCATGATATGGTCGTAGGAGAACACGGTATCCTTGTACTGACGCCATTTTTCGCGGCAAAGCTCGTTGAAGCCGCCCGCGTCGGTCTGCACCAGCCACTCAAACAGATGGTTGCTGCTGATGATGTCCACTTCGCGCTTGGTCGCGTCGTTCCGGCGGGCGAAGGAGCCGTCCATATCCCAGGGGATCAGCCGGTAGCGCGGATCGGTGGTCTTGTCGCCCATCACGAAGTACAGGTTTTTGATCATGTTGCCGGTCGCGCCCGTCGCGGTGATATAGACGTAATACGCCGCGAAATTATCGATATCGATGTAATCGCCGATATGCGATGCGAAGGCTTCGCTGTCGGAGTTCACGGCAAACTGCAGGAAATCGTAAAACCGGTTCCAGTCGGACGCCTTCATATCGCCGGGCTTGGGATACTTGAGCTCCATGTTGTACCACAGCTCGCTGTCGCCCGGCATCTTTTTGCCCACCGTGCTGAAATCCATCAGGTTCACGCCGCTCGCTTCGGCCTGCACCGAGCGCACGATCTGCCCGTTTTCCTTGTCGATGGAAACCTGCTTGCGGTCCAGGCGTTCGTTCAGGCTGTACAGGCCGATGTACCGGCCGTTCATGTACACCTCGCAGAACGCGCCCTTGATCGCGCCGGAGCGCGCGGGATCCCACGGCAGGGAATAATACTCGTCCCACAGATCCATGGCGACCGTGTTGCGCAGCCGCAGCAGGTCGTTCATCGCCCCGCAGAGGATCCAGTCGTCGTCCTTGCGCAGCCCCAGCAGATTGGTCTTGTATTTTTCGCCGTTCTGCCACAGATGCACGGTGTAATTGTGTTTTTTATAGTTCAGGCTGCTCTGCCCGCGGTAGCCGATGGTGATATCGTACGACAGGATCGGCGCTTCCTGCCCGTGGAGGGCGTAATCGGGATCGACCACGGTCATGCAGCCGGGCACCTGGTTTTCGTACAGGTCGCCGCCCGAATATTCGACGTATATCACCGGCAGGCCGGAAAGCCTCAGATGCATCACGCTGCGCTTGTTCTTTGTGGCAAGCTGGATGGTGATATCCGACGCCATTTCCACCGTCACGGGCGCGCCGGGGGACAGGAGCTGGCCGTTTATCTCGATGGTGGTCCAGGCCGCGTTCGACGGGAAATCGATGATCGCTTCCCCGCCCTTGGCGCTGACGGGGCAGAAATAGGTGACCGCCGCGCCGGTCTGGCTGCTCCACAGCGCTTCCATGCCGTTCAGTACCGGCACGGTCAGGTCGCGTTCGTAGGTGCGTCCGTCCTTTTTATAGGCCGTATTGCCGCTTACGGGCGTGTCCGCGCCGAGAAACAGCGTCACCGTGGCGCGTTCGGCGGAGGCGCAGGCGCACAGCAGCAGGCACAGCAGCGCCGTGATCAGAAAAAAGCAGCGTTTCACTACAGAATACCTCGCTTTTGTATGCTCGTATCCATGATACAATAATGGGCTGAAAGTTGCAAGCGTCCGCAGAGATTTCAACAAAAAAGAGAGGCGCGCGGCCTCTCATGGATGCGCTGGGTCATTTCTTGGTGATCACGCCGACGGCGATCTCCTGGGTGCCCTTGCTGTTGATGGTTTTGCCGCCCGCGTCCACAGCGACGCTGCCGCCGCTCACGGTCACGTCCTGCTGCGCCTGGATGGCGTCGTCGCCCGCGATGATCTGCAGCGAGCCGCCGCAGATGTACACGTAGCCCTTGCCGGAATCCTCGGCGTTATCGGACTTGATGCCGTCCTTGCCCGCGGTCAGGGTGATGACGCCGTCCCTGACGGCTACGCTGTCGTTGCCCTTCAGCGCGTTCTTGGGCGCGCTCACGCTGATCTCGCCGCCCAGTATTTTCAGGTCGTTCTTGCAGCCGATGCCGTTGTTGTTCAGCGCCGATACGGTCAGCGCGCCCGAGCCGTTTATGGTCAGGTCGTCCCGGCTGCAGATGCAGGCGTTCGGGGCTTTTTCAAATTCCCGGGTATATACGGCGGCGTCGGTAAACACGTTGATGCTGCCGGGAGCCAGGGTAAGGCTGACCTTGTCCGCGCTGACCACGTACAACGGCGCGGAATCAAGACAGCTCAGCTTCAGGCCGCCCAGCACCAGCTGCGCCTTGTCTTCCTTGCTCAGCTCCACCACGACCTGGCCGTTGCTGCATTCGCCGGAGAGCATATAGGTGCCGGGCGCGGTGATGCGCACCGTGGTGCCCTCGGCGGAAGCGCCGCTGCCGTTGATCAGCACGCCTTCCTCGTTGAAGGTGATGATCACGGCCTCGGTCCAGTTGTCGCGCTGGTCGAAATTGGTGAACACGCCGTCATAACTGGCCGCCAGCGCGGAAGAAACCATCAGGCACAGCGCCAGCAGAACCGCCGCTAATTTTTTCATAAATAGCAATGCTCCTTTGCATAGAATCACGCGGATATCATATCACAACGCCGCGGCCCAATGCAAGCGCTGCGCGGGCGAACAAAGCGCAAAAGGCGTAAATCTTTCGGATACGGGGGCTTCGATGCCGGCAATGGGAAACGGCGTCAGTCCCAGGAATGGTACTCATGCCACCCTTCGCCTTCCCATACGCCGTAGGTGACCCCCTCGGCGGAATAGATCCGCTGGTTTTGATCGCAAGACCAGGCAACGTCCACATACTGCCCCAAATGATCCGAGCTGCAGTATTTGTGGGATACGTTCAGCGTCATACCGGGAACATTTCTGATGCTGACCCCATTGATGCGGGGGCACACGGTCAGGTCTAAGTAAGAGAGACGTGTATGATTGAGGATGAGCGTAGTCAAAGAAGTGCAGCCGTCCACCTTCAGGCTGGTGAGGCCGCTTTCCTCAAAGTTCGCGACCTCCAGCGCGGAATGTCCGCTCAGGTCCAGGCTGGTCAGCGCGATGCAATCCTCGAGGCGCAGGTTCCTGAGCGCGGGGTTATGGCTCAGATCCAGCTCGGTCAGGGCTCTATAGCCGCCGACAAATTCGTCGCCTTCATACCAGCCCGCGTTGCCGAGCTCCAGGTTTTCCAGCAGAGGGCAGCCGCTCACATCCAGCGCGGTCATGCCTGTGCCGCCCAGTATTTTCAAGTCCCGCAGGGCCGCGCAGCCGGATACGTCCACGCCGTCCGGCCCGACGAGCCACAGCTCGACCCGCGTCAGCTTTGTATTCTGGCTCAGGTCGATCCGGGCAATGGGATCATGTACCCAGTTTCCGCCATCATCAATATAACCGGTATAAACATGATCAAAATAAATATCCGTTACCTCGGTAAAATACCGGATGCCCTCCAGCGAGGTGCAGTATGCAGGAAAATGAATCAACCAATCGGGATCATTTTCAGCAGGCATCATTTGCATTTTGCGTACCCGGCTGCGCTCCCAGCCGTTGAGCAGCAGGTCGCCATTCTTGTCGTAATTGTCCGCCACGTACTTCCGGAAGGCCGCGTCCGGGAAATGCGCCTCGTCGATGGGGATCAGCGTGAAGTCCATCAGCAGGTCCAGCGGCTCGTCCGCGATCTCGAAATCCATGACCTCCGGGAAGCCCATGTGTTCGCTCTCCGCTACGTACCGGCCGGGGTACAGCATCACCGCCAGCGGGGCGTCGCCCGCTGCCATCTGCTCCCGTTCCGCGCCGTCGGGCGTGCGCCAGATGGCAGCATGCTTGATCTCTCCCGGCGCGTCCGGGTCCTCCACCCGCAGGGTGGCGCGGTATTTGCAGTTGGGGCATTCGCCCTCCCGCAGCGTGACCCTGCCGCCCAGCACGCTGTCTTCATCGTTGACGACGGAAAGGAAGCCGTCGAAGATGGGATTGCTGTATTCGTAGAGGTTGTGCTCGTCCAGCGTCTCGGTCAGGGCGTACAGGCCGGCGTCCAGGGTGACGAACTTATTGACGTCCACGTCGAAGCACAGCGCGCAGGCGTGCTTCTTTTCGGGCAGCGGGCCGCTGTGCGCGTCCGCCAGTGTGGCGGAGACCGTGATGTCCACCCCCGCCTGCGCCGACACGCTGGCCGTCAGCACGCGGGCGAGCGTGAGACCTACCGCCACCTTGGGGCCGGTCTTGCAGCCGAACTCCGCCTTAGCGGTCACGTCCCAGCCCGCTTCCGCGTCGTGGAGGGGCGTAAAGCCGCTGTCGCTGTTGTATCTGAAGCCCAGCCGCGCGGCGGCGTGGGCGCTGGCCTCGGCCTCGGCCTTGGCTGACAGCTCTATCGGCAGCGACATATCCATGCTGATCAGCAGGAAGGGGATCTCCGTGGGCACCATGTAGGTGAACAGCGGGAGCTCCCTGTTCAGCTCGTAGCTCTTCGAGGCGGTCAGCTTGATGTTGGCGTCGGTCTGCGCCCATACGTCGCACTCCACGTGCCAGCCGCCGAACAGCGCCGCGTCATAGCGCACGCTGACGTTGACGGACGCGCCCACGCTGACCTCGGCCGCGACGCTGCCCAGGGTGTATCCGGCGGTAAAGCGGGCCAGGTCGGCGCCGCCGCCCGCCGCGCCGCGCGTGCGGGGCACGGCGTCCACGTTGGCCTTGTAGTTGACGTACTGGAAGAAGTCGCCCAGGCCGATCTCCTCGCCGTCGTAGGCTGTGAGCGAATAGCTGCCGTCGCCGTTGTCGGTGACGCCGCGCGCGATCAGCAGGGCGTTGGCTTCCGGGATGTACAGGCGATCCCACTCGTAGATCTCGTCCTCGGAATACACGGTATACACGCCGCCGCTTTCCGTTCCGTGCGCCTCGCGCACGTCCGACCGCAGCACGGCGAAGCCGTTCGCGCCGTAATCCAGCGTCTTGCCGGCGGAAAAATCTCCGGGCGTTTTGTTTTCAAATTCCAGATAGGAGCCCAGCGGCTCCAGCCACAGGAAGGGTTCGCACAGCGCGCCGCCCTCGCCGTCCTCCAGCACGGCCCGCACGGCGTAATACTCGGGCAGGGATTCGGGAGAAACGAGGACGGGCTCCGCGGTCAGGCCCGCCCCGCAGTCCGCCGTGGCGGTGCAAAGCACGGTCTGCCGGTCGACGTCCAGGATATCCACCCGCAGCGTGCAGGCGGCCTCGGCAGTCACCGAGACGCCGATCTCATAATCATACGTCGCCCAGACGGAGCTGACGGCGTAAAGCCGCTGCGAAGCGTACTGCAGGCCGTTGGCGACGGCGTAATCCCATGCGGCGCTGCCCGGATCGCAGCGCACCAGCGCCTGCGGGGGCAGGGCGTCCTGGCCGATCCAGACGACGCTGGAGGGGATCGTGATTTCCGTCAGGTTATCGCAGCCCATAAAGGCCCGGTCCCCGATGCTCTCCAGCGTGTCGGGCAGCGTGATCCCGGTGACGGACAGATCGCCCATGAAAGCCTCCTCGCCGATCTCCGTCAGGGAGGGAGGCAGGGACAGGGTATCCGCCGCCGCGCAGCAGAGCAGGGACAGGATCAGGAGCGTCAGCAGAAAAGCCGTCTTTTTCATGCGCGTTTCTCCTTTCGGGGACGGGACGTGCGGAGAATGTATATTTTTTCAATTATACCACAAAACGGGCGGGATGGAATGCGCCGATCGCACGTTTTGAGAAAAATATTTCCGCCGCGCCGGGGGCTGCCGAACTTTTTCGATTCCGCCATTGAAACGGGGCGCGGAAGCATGCTATACTGGTATCGATACGCTGACGAAGGGAGAACGCCCATGCTTGCCAGACTGAAGGAGATGTTCACGCCCCGCGATATGAGCCAGGGCACGCCCTGGAAGCGCATCGCGGAGTTTGCCTTTCCCATGCTGATCGGCAATTTTGCCCAGCAGCTTTACAATACCGTGGACGCCGTGGTGATCGGCAACAGCCGCTGGGGCTACAACGCCCTTGGCGCGGTGGGCAACGCCATGCCGGTGCTGAACCTGCTGCTGGCGCTGTTCGTGGGCATTTCGACCGGCGCGGGCATTCTGGTGGCGCAGTATTTCGGCGCGCGCAACAGCGACGCGCTGAGCAAGACCATCGGAAACTGCATTACTGTGACGGCCGCCGCAAGCGCGGTCATCATGATCGTGGGCCCGCTCATTACCGGCCCGCTGCTGCGCGCCGTGGGTACGCTGCCCAGCATGTACGAGGGCTGCCGCGATTATCTGAACATCTTTTTCATCGGCATCGCCGGGTTTTTCTATTACAATATCCTGGCCGGCATCCTTCGCGGCCTGGGGGATTCGCTGTCGGCGCTGGGCTTCCTGCTGCTGACCTCGGCACTCAACGTGGCGCTTGACCTGGCTTTCGTGGATAAAATGGGCGTGGCGGGCGTCGCGCTGGCGACGGTGCTTGCGCAGTGCGTGTCGGCCGTCCTGTGCCTGCTGAAGCTGCTGAGCCTCAAAAAGCTGTTCAGGCTGAAAAAGAGCGATCTGAGGATCGACCGGCACTATCTCAAATGGATCGTTAAGCTGGGAATCCCCAGCGGCCTCAACCAGGCGCTGTTTTCCTGCGCCATGATGGTCGTGCAGCGGCTGATCAACGGCTTCGGAGATGAAATGTTCATTGCCTGCAACGTCATGGTGATGCGCGTGGACGGCTACGCCATGCTGCCCAACTTCAGCTTCGGCCAGGCCATGAGCACCTATGCCGGGCAGAACCTGGGCGCGCGAAAACTGGACCGCCTGGGCACAGGCACGCGGCAGGGCCTGATCATGTCGCTGGTGACGGCGCTGGTGCTGACGCCCCTGGTGCTGCTCTTCGGCCCGTCGCTGATGCGGCTGTTCACGCCCGAAAAAGCGCTGATCAGCCTGTCCATGGGCATGATGTATATTTTAGCTACGGGCTATGTTGCGATGGCGGTCACGCAGGTGCTCGCCGGCGTCATGCGCGGCGCGGGCGATACCATGACGCCCATGTGGATCACCCTCGGCACGACGATAGGCCTGCGCCTGCCGCTGGCGTACGGCCTGGTGGCGCTGACGCGCGGTATGGGCGCGGCCACCGTGACCCAGCAGCGCATGGTGTTCGTTTCGCTGCTGATCAGCTGGCTGGTGGGCATGCTCATTACCATCGTGCTGTACAAGCGCGGCGTCTGGCGCAAAAAGCAGGTCGAGCCGCTGGAGCGTGAGCTGAAGGAGAAAGCCCGGGCCTGAACTGATACTATTCTTGTTCGAAAAGAGCCATGATGCAAATAGGAAAATAAGATCAGGGAGAACGACGAGGGCGCTGCCCTCGAGCTCCCGCCGGGGAGGCCCTAACGTTTCCTTCCCTGCCCTTTTTTCACCCTTCGTGAATTGGCTTTTATACTATTCTCCAACGTAGCGCTGCTACGCCTCCCTCCATTCAGCTTAGCCAGGGCGAAAAATCCATCCCAAATCTGATAATCTTTTATACTGAGAATAGTATTAGAACGTGAATAGAATAAAACCACAATAAAAAACGTTCTGCCGCGCGGCAGGACGTTTTTATATGCTGTATATTATCAGGCGGCGGGATCAGTCCGCGTAATACCAGGTGATCCCTTCCGCGGGCTCGCCGGTCTGCAGGTCCGGTATCTGATCGCGGCAGAATACGTCGAGCGCCTTTTCGTTGAGGAAATAGATATACACCTTGCCGTATCTCCCGTATACATCGTTAAGGGAGGGGAAAAGCATCAGCGCGTTCCAGCCAAGACCGGGGTTAATATCGGGCGCGCTGTATAAAAAGCCGCTTTCGTCATAGCTGCAATGGTCCATCGTCTGGCTGACGCCGTACAGATCCTGGATAAAGGCGCCGCCGGGATCGCATTCGGCGCCCAGCTGAATGCGGGCGATTGCGTTTTCCCCGGAGACGAGGTAGTACGCGGCCGCGCCATAGAAGGCGTTCAGCGCTCCGTCCGGGTCGTTAAACTTGATTTCACGGGCGTCTTCGCCGATAAACTCGAGACTGGCGTTGATCCCGTCCAGGGTGAGCGGGTAATCGGGCGCGCTTTCCAGCGCCTTTTGCGCTTCCTCGCCGCTCAGCAGGGCCACGTCGTCCAGCGCGGCGATATCCGCGCCGCTGAAATCCAGATCGTTTTTGCTGTAAATGAACAATACCGAATGAAAACCGGCGCTTTCCAGCGGGATGACGTACTGCCGCCACGGGTTCTCCCCGCTGAGCGCCTTGACGATCTGCTGGTCGATCACGACTGCGAAAACGTCGCGCCCTTCCTCGCTGGATGTGAATGCGCGGAAGGTGAGCGCGTCCCCCGGCTGCGAGAAAACCGAGGTTTCCACGCAGGAGGAGGAATTGTCGATGCCGTTGTTGGAGGACAGGATATAGTTTCCGTCTTCGCTGATGATCCACGGCCAGGTATCCGCGCTGCTTACAAAGGATAATGCGCCGTTTTCAACGTTCAGCGCGGCGTTCAGTTCGCCGGTATCGGGCTGATCGGGCTGAACGACGGAAGGAATGCTGCTCAGCAGCAGCGGGGAATCGTAATCGTTGAGGGTGAAGGGGGTCAGCAGGCGGATGAAGGCGTCGGTGCTGTTCTGCGCGCCGCATTCGATATAGCACACGACGCTGTTGCGGTCGATCAGCACGCTGGTGGGAAAACCGTAATCCACAAACCAGTCGGTAACGCCCGCGGTATCGGCGGCCATCATGAAAGTAATCCCCATCGCGTCGCGGTAGCGCTCGATGGTTTCGTTGTCGTCATACGGGTCGATGGCGAGCACGGCGATTTCGCTTCCGTACAATTCGTAGGCTTTTTGCAAAAATGGAAATTCATACCGGCAAGGGCCGCATTCCGCAAACCAGAAATTGAGCAGCACGGCTTTGTACTGACTCAGCAAACCATACAGCGAAACCCGCTCCCCCGCAGATGTGACCAGGCTGAAATCCTCCACCTTGCTGCCGAGCCTGTAATAGCTGTCATACTGCTCCGCGGCGATATGACCGGGCAAAAGGAGAAGAAGCGTCAGCCATACGCACAAAATGCGTTTCATGGCGAATAACCTCCGGGATCGGAATGCATTCATCATAGCATTCCCGGCCCGCTTTAACAAGGCGATAAACGGGAAATTCGGTAAACTTTTCATGAACGTTTTGCAAAGAATCACCGCTGCAGCGGGTTCCATTTTCCCCGCCTGTAATGCAGCGAGAGCAGCAGGAACAGCAGCATGTTGTGCGCGATCATGCAGCCCCAGGCCGCGGTAAGCCCGAGGCCCATCAGGCGCGTGCAAAGGAAGGTCCCGAGGATGCGCACGCCCCACATGCCCAGAATATTGAAAACAAACGGGGTCACGGTGTCGCCCACGCCCTGCAGCATGCCTTCCAGGATAATGGCGACGCCGTAGAAGGGCTCGGATACCGCCACCATGCGCAGCACGGCGGCGCCGAGCGCGGTCACCGCGGCGTCGGCTGTGAACAGGCCCATCATGGCCGGGGCGAAGGCGAACAGCAGGGCGCCGGATACCGCCATCATGCCCACCTCGAGGATCAGCAGCATCTGCGCGAGGTCGCGCATGCGCGCCTTGTCCTTCGCGCCCAGGGCGTTTCCGGCCAGCGTGGCCGCCGCCGTCATCATGCCGTAGCCCGGAATATAGAAGGCCGATTCCACGGTGTTGGCGATGCTGTGCGCGGCAAGCGAAACCGTGCCGAGCGCGTTGATCATGGCGGCGAAGGCCACATAGCCGAAGCTCGTGCCAAACCGCTGCAGGGTGGAGGGCAGCGCCACGCGCAGGCAGGGCTTCAGGATTTCCCAGTCCGGGCGCAGTTTCTGCCCTTTGGGACTGATCACGGGATGCCTCCAAAGCGCGACGGTGATGCCGATGCCGCCCACGGCGTAGGAGACCGCGCTGGCGATCGCCGCGCCGATCACGCCCAGCCCCGCGCCGGGAACGGTCAGCCCCCATACGCGGTGGGTGGGGTAGATCAGCAGGTAATTGAGCGTCACGTTGATCGCGTTCATCAGGATCCCCACGCGCATCGGTGTTTTGGTATCCCCGGCAGCCCGAAGAGCGGTGCCGAAAATGATGCCGGCGGCGCGCGGAAGCATGGGCGTATACAGGATGAAAAAATACCAGGCAGCCGTATCCTGAATGGCGGGGTCCGCCTGCATCCAGACCGGCACCTTTCTGAACAGGGCCAGCGGCAGCGCCGTAAACACCAGGCCGCTCAGCAGCGCGGCCAGCACGGCCTGACCGCTGGTGCGCGCGGCGCGCTGCCTGTCGTCCGCGCCGTACGCCCGGGCGATAAAGGAGAGAAAGCCCACGCCCAGCGCCGATACCGTGCTGCCGATCATCCAGTTGATCGTGGTGGTCACGCCGACCGCGGCGGTGGCGGCCGCGCCGAGACGGCCCACCATCGCGGCGTCCACGTACTGCACCGCCGTGCTCATGGCCTGCTCCAGCATGGTGGGCCACGCAAGCGCGAAAATCACCGGAAGCATCGCCCATTTTCCGGTTTTGCTCAAGCTCTTTCGCATAACGCCTCACAGGAAGTTACTATTCACCTATAAATCAGAATAGAAATTACAAAAAAGCCCCGGGAAAGTATGGAAGGGGCCGCAGGCCCGTTCATTTTCAATCCGCAGGGCCCGCAGCGCCCGGAAAACAGTCCGGTGGACTGTTTTTAGCGAGGGCGGGCCGGCAGGCCCCGGGTAAAATTGAAGGAGGGAGCGCAGACGACTGGATGAAATTTTCCTTCCTTGCGGTTTTTCCGCCCGGGAGACCCCGCGGGGGCGAGAGGAAAAACCGTTTACGCCGGGGGAAAATCTCCTTTTCCCCCGGCGGCCATTCAGCTATTGCTGAATGGCAACCACAGGAAACAGAAGTCGGCTTCTATTTTCTCATAATTGCTGGAAATAAGTCAAGTCCTGTGATATACTGGAACAGACTCAAAGCACGAGGGAGGAAAAACCGTTGCGTTGCGGATGCGTTGAATGCGGAGCCTTCATGATCCACGCCGAGGGAAAGGAAGCGTGCGTCTGCCCTGAATGCGGGCATCGCTGCAGCGCGTGTCTCGGCACCGATACGGTGGTCAGCCGGGATAAACTGAAGGATCTCCGGTTTGTCGGCTGGATCAGCCGGGACATCTCCGACGTGGAGGATTCGCTGGAGGGCAGGACGGAGGAAGACGGATGACAGTGACGCCGCGGATGTATTTGCTGGTGCTTCCGCTGGCTTTTGCCGCCGCGGTCGTGGACGCGATCGGCGGGGGCGGCGGGCTGATCTCGCTTCCGGCCTATATGGTGGCCGGTCTGCCCAGCGACCTGGCTTCGGGCAGCAACAAGCTCAGCGCCTGCTTCGGCACGCTTGTGGCGACGGTCAAGTTTTTCCGCAGCGGCAAGATCATGCTGCGGCCCGCGCTGGTGGCAGCTGCCGCTGCTGTTCTGGGCGCGTTTGCCGGGGCGCAGATCAACGAGCGCATGTCGGACGCCGCTTTCCGCATCGTGCTGCTGGTGCTGGTGCCCCTGATCGCGCTGCTGATCTTTTTCAGGCACAGCGCGCCGGACCGCGCGCTGCCCATGACGAAAACGCGCCTTGCGCTGTGCGGGCTGATCGGACTTGCGGTCGGCGCGTACGACGGTTTTTTCGGCCCCGGCACCGGCGTGCTGCTGATCCTGGGCTTTACCTGGGCGGCGGGCATGGATACCGTAACGGCTTCCGGCAGCAGCAAGATTGTGAACCTTGCGTCCAATATCAGCGCGCTCATCGCGCATTTCCTGAACGGGAACATCCTGTTTTCTCTGGCCGTTCCGGCGATGGCGATGTCGGCGATGGGCGGATACCTGGGCAGCTGGCTGGCGATCCGCAAAGGCGCGAAATTCATCCGCCTCGTCATGATGGGCGTTATGGTCCTGCTGCTGATCCGCCTGGCGGTCGATTATTTATGAGGGATTCCGATATGAAAAAACTGATCGCCGTGGTGGGCACCAACGCCTCGGGCAAGAGCGGGCTTGGCATCGAACTGGCCCGGCATTACGGGGGAGAGGTCGTTTCGGCCGATTCCCGGCAGGTGTACCGCGGCCTTGATCTGGGCAGCGGAAAGGTGACGCCGGAGGAAACGGCGGGCGTGCCGCATCACCTGCTCGACGTCTGCGATCCCGGCGTAACTTTTACCATGGCGGATTTTCAGCGGCTGGCTTACGCGGCCATCGCGGATATTCACGCGCGGGGCAGGCTCCCGTTTCTGGTGGGCGGCACGGGGCTCTATGTGGACGCGGTATGCGACGGATACGTGCTCAGCGATATCGAGCCCGATCTCGCCTATCGCCGGGAGCTGGAAAAGCTGGATACGCCGACGCTCTATGACATGCTGAAAAAAGCCGCGCCCGATACCGGCGTCGATCCCCGGAACCGCAACCGCGTCATGCGGCAGCTGGAAAAGCTGCACGACGGCGATACGCTGAGCGCGCGCAAGGAGCCCCGTTACGAGGTGCTCAAAATCGGCGTTACCTGGGATCGGAAAACGCTGTGCGAACGCATTGACGAGCGGCTTCGGCGCAGGCTCGATCAGGGCATGATCGAAGAGGTGCAGGGGCTGCTGAACGCGGGCGTCAGCGAGGATTTCCTTTATCGCCTGGGGCTGGAATACCGGTATATCAGCCAGTACCTGCTGGGTAAGGGCGGATCGCTGGAGGAAATGACCGGGGAGCTGGCAAAAGCCATCAAACGCTTCGCCAAACGCCAGATGACCTGGTTCCGGCGCGACCAGACCATTCATTGGATCGATATGCGGGGCGACGCGCTGCGGCAGGCGCTGTCGCTGACCGACGCTTTTATCAAACAATAAGAGAGGGATCGTATATGCGCACAGAATTTCAGGACCTGAACTGCACCAATATCAACCGCCTGCCCGCCCGGGCTACGCTGATTCCCTATCCCGACGCGGCGTCCGCGCGGCGGGGCGAGCGGGCGGCGTCGCCCTGGTATCTTGGGCTCAACGGCCGGTGGGATTTCTGCTATTATACCTCCTGGAAGCAGGTGGAGGAGCTTTCCGGCTTTGCCGGAGAAGGAACTTTGGGAACCATTCAGGTGCCCGGCGTCTGGCAGCTGCAGGGCTACGGCTCGCCGCAGTATACCAACGTGCGCTATCCCATTCCGTTCGATCCGCCCTATGTGCCCGACGATACGCCGGTGGGCGTATACGACCGGACGTTTACGCTGCCCGCGGCCTTTGAGGGGCGGCAGACCGTGCTGCGCTTCGAGGGCGTTTCTTCCTGCTGCTACGCGTACGTCAACGGCCAGCTGGCCGGCATGTCCAAAGGCCCGCACCTGCCCGCGGAATACGATATCAGCGGTCTGATTCGCCCGGGCGAAAACAGCCTGCGCGTGATCGTGCTGCAATGGTCGGACGGCACCTACCTCGAGGATCAGGATATGTGGCGCTTCGCCGGCATTTTCCGGGATGTCGCCCTGCTTTCCTTCGGCAAAAAGCGCATCTGCGACCTGATCGCGGAAACCGGCCTGACAAACGCGTATCAGGACGGAACGCTGCGCGTTTCCGCGCAGGTGACCGGCGCGAGGCAGGTGAAATTCACGCTGCTGGACGGGGAAGAGACCGTGCTGTGCGAAACCTGCCCGGTGAAGGGCGGACAGGCCGTACTGGAAGCCGGAATCAGGAACGTGAAGCGCTGGACGGCCGAAACGCCCGACCGCTATGAGCTGATCGCCGAGATCGACGGCCAGGCCGAGCGCGCGTTTATCGGCTTCAAGCAGGTCGAGATCAAAAACGGCGTTTTCCTTGTGAACGGAAAAGCGATCAAGCTGCACGGCGTCAACCGGCACGACACGCATCCGACGCTCGGCTTCTATACGCCGGTCAACGAGATGGAAAAGGACGTGCTGCTGATGAAGCGGCACAATATCAATACCGTGCGCACGAGCCATTATCCCAATGATCCCCGTTTCCTGGATATGTGCGATCTGTACGGCCTGTACGTGGTGGACGAGACCGATATCGAGTGCCACGGCATTACGCAGATCGGAAGCTACGACGATATCGCCATCGATCCCAAATGGGAAACGCAGTTCGTGGACCGCGGAACGCGCATGGTGCTGCGGGACCGCAACCATCCCAGCATCGTGATGTGGAGCATGGGCAACGAGTCGGGCTACGGCTGCTGCCATGTGGCGATGTACAAGGCCATGAAGGCCATCGACGCTTCCAGGCCCATCCATTACGAGCGCGATCAGTGGGAACGGCAGGCGATCACGGCGGACGTGACCTCCCGCATGTACGCGGGCATCGACGATATGGTCAATTATGCCAAAGAGAAGCATGAAAAGCCCTTCTTCCAGTGCGAATACTGCCACGCGATGGGCCAGGGCCCCGGCCTGCTGGAGGCGTACTGGCAGGCTTTCAACGCGCATCCCCGGCTGATGGGCGGCTGTATCTGGGAGTGGGCCGATCACGGGCTGGTGAAGGAAGAAAACGGCGAAAAATACTACGCTTACGGCGGGGATTTCGGAGAATGGCCGCATGACGGCTGCTTCTGCGTCGACGCGCTGACCTATCCGGACCGCGCGCCGCATACCGGGCTTCTGGAGTTCGCGCACGTCATCCGCCCGGTGCGCGCCGCGATGGCGGACGAAAGCAAGGGCGTCGTTTCCTTCCGGAATTATTACGGCTTCCTGTCGCTCGAGCATCTTGACGGGCATTACGCCGTGGTCGCCGGGAAACAGGTGCTCAAAGAGGGCGATTTCACCCTGCGCACTGCCGCCGGGAGAACGGGCCGCATGACCTTCGACCTGGGAACCTATCCCGCCGGAGCGGTGCTGAACTTCAGCTTCGCGCTGCGCAAAGCCACGGCCTGGGCGCCTGCCGGGCATGTGGTGGCGCGGGATCAGCTGCCCCTGACGCTGGGCAGCGCGCTGCCCGCCGTCCGTCTGCCCGAGCTGCCGCTGACGCTCGAGCGGACCGGCGCGCGCGTGACGGTGCGCGGCAATGATTTCGCCGTGGCCTTCGGCTCCGAGGGCATGGAAGAGATGATCTTCCGCGGCGTGACCGTGCTGAAACAGGGCGCTCGCGTCAACCTGTGGCGCGCGCCGACCGACAACGACAACGGCTTTATCAATCTGGCGTCCAAATGGGAAAAGCTCGGCCTGAACCGCCTGCTGTGCCGCAATGAAAAGCTGGAGGCGGAGGAGAAGGACGGCGCGGTGAACGTGACGGTCCAGGGCGTATACGGCTCCAAGGTCGTCGCGCCCGTGCTGCGGGTGACCCAGCAATATACCGTGACCGGCGACGGCCGCGTCGCGCTGGAGATCACCTACGCGCCCATGCGGGAGATCACCGATTATCTGCCCCGTCTCGGCCTGCGCATGACGCTGCCGGACGGCTTCGACCGCCTGGTGTGGCAGGGACGCGGCCCCTGGGAGAGCTATCCGGATAAAAAGACCGGCGCGCTGCTGGGCCGCTATGAAACCACGGTGGACGCCACCCACGAGCCGTACGTACGGCCTCAGGAGAACGGAGCGCACGAGGATACGGCCTTTGCCGCGCTGATGAACAGCCGTGGGATCGGCCTGATGACGGCGGGGGAGAGCTTCTCCTTCAGCGCGCATCATTATACGCCCGAAGCGCTGACCGCCGCCCAGCATACCGTCGAGCTGAAGCGCGAGGAAGATATCACGCTGCTGGTGGACGGCGCTATGGGCCCGCTTGGCACGGCCTCCTGCGGCCCCGAGCCGGAGGAAGCCGATCGCCTGTACCTGAAGGAACCGCGCGTCTTCCGCTTCGTGTTCCTGCCGTTTGACGGGCAGACCCTGTCCGTGGACGGCGCGGCGCTTGCGGCGAAATAACAGAATCTGCACAGAAGAAGAACGTCAGGGCCTGCACGGTCCTGACGTTCTTTTTCCTGATCCTTCACGGGACAGACAGCTGTTATACTATTCTCAGTATAAAAGATTATCGGATTTGGGGAGGCGTAGCAGCGCTACGTTGACCGGAATGAAGCAACGCCAAGACGGAAAAGACACCCAAAGATGATAAGATTTTAGATTGAGAATAGTATTATGGAGTATCAACGGCTCCGGTCAGCCTTTGCCGTTTTCCGCCGCCATGGCCTTCAATACGGCTGCCGCAGCGGAGGCCGCGGCGTCGGCGGCGCTGACCTCGTTTTCATCGAAGCCCGCCGCGCCGGTCTCGGCCGTATCGCTGACGGCGCGGATGGCGAGAAAGGGGATATCGTTGGCAAGGCAGGCCTGGGCCGCGGCGGCGCTTTCCATATCCACGCACAGCGGATGCCAGGCGTCGATGATCTCCTGCCGCCCTTCGTCGGCGATGAACTGCTCGCCCGACACCATCGTGCCGAAAAAGGCGGGATAGAGAAATTTGCCCGCGTCGTTCAGCTTTTTGCAGACGGCCAGCATCCAGGGATCGCCCGGGAAATAACCGTTTTCGGGCATGGGGCGATGGCGGAGCCACAGCGGGTTGACGTCGTGCTGGGCCAGACGCTCGGAAAAGGCCAGGGCATGCACGCCGAGGCGCGGATCCATGCCTCCTGCGACGCCGACCATCAGGATATGGGTGACGCCGAACCTGTCGATCAGCATCTGGGCCGTGATGGCCGCGTTGACCTTGCAGATGCCGGTGGCGGCGATGGCTACCGCCATGCCGTCGATGTCGCCTTCCAGCACCGTGGTGCGGGCGATATCGGTCTGGCCGGTGATATGCAGGTAGGGGGTCAGCTGATCGAATTCCGATTTCATGGCGCAAAGCAGGCCGATCTTCATGAAAGTATCTCCTTTTGTATACAGGCTGTTACAGCGTGATGCCGGGAAGCAGCGATACGGTGCGCACTTTGTTGGCGCCCGCGGCCCGCATCAGCCCTGTCTGCGGGGCGTTGCGGCTGAAAACGCGGGCGGAAACCTGCGTTACGCCGCGGGGGCGCAGGATGTCGGCGGCAGCGCCGAGGATCGATTTCGCGAAGCCCTGGCGGCGATAGTCGCTGCGCACATACAGGGAAACCAACGTGACCGTGCTGCCCTGGCCGGTGAGCAGCGCTTCGCAGACCGGATTCGCGCCGCGGTAATAACCGATGGCTGTAAAATGCTCCATCTGCATGCACTGCCCCAGAAAATCCATATCGAGCGGCGTGATGCGAAAGGCGTTCATGCGGTTCAGGAAACCCTGCACCTCGTCGGGCGTGCGCAGCGCGACGGAAGCGTAATTGCAGGTGACGGGCGGATGCGCGGGCCAAATGGGCAGCGGAAAATGATAAATATCCTCGCTGTCGTCCATCTTGAAGCCCGCTTTGGTATAAAAATTGGACATTTCCCAGTTTTCCGGCGCGATCTGCGCGTACAGCCTGGCCTTCGTGGGCACGGGCTGCATCGCCCGCAATTGCTCGGCCCGCGCCAGCAGCGCGCCAAGCAGCAGGTTGCGTCCGGCAGGCTGGGATTCCAGCTGCATATAGATGTGCAAAGGCATCTGCGGATATAATTCCTGCTGCCAGAACTGGGTCAGCGCGCCCATGCCGATCTCGATCATCTGATCGTTGGTGACGAATATGCAATCCTCCGGCGCGATGCCCTGATAAGGCGCGATGGGGTGAGTCAAATGCATGCGTATCCCTCTTATTCTCTCAAGTTAAAGCCCGGCATTACTGCCATTCCACGCCTCTGCCGCGCGTGGAGGGGGAAAGGTCGTATACCACCCGGGCGACCTCCGGGCGCTCCCGCAGGATGCGCTCGGTGACCCGCTCCAGCATATCGTAGGGCAGGCGTGCGGCATAGGCCGGAGATGCGTCGCCGGACTGCACGGCCCTGAGCACGATCACGTTCGTCAGATCGTTTTCGGGCATCGGGGACAGCACGGCGAAGTAATAGCGCATCCGTTTATCCAGGCCCGAAGCGCGCACTTCCTCTTCAAAAATATTGCCGGCGGCGCGCAGCGTTTGCAGCCTTGCGGGCGTGATGCTGCCCAGGATGCGCAGCGCGAGGCCGCTGCCGGGGAAAGACTGCCGGTAAATGATATCGTCGGGCATATCCAGGCGACGCGCGACGCTGCGCACTTCGTCCTTAAACAGCTCGCGCAGGGGTTCCAGCCTGGGCGCGGCGCCGCGCAGCCCGGGCCGCTTTTCGGCATCCTGGCCGTTCATCAGGTCGGTCGCGGTGGTGCTGCGAAGAATCGCGTCAAAGCTGCCCAGGCCCGAAAGCGTTTCGTCCAGAACATCCTGCAGCGTGCTGCTGATGATCCTGCGCTTTTCCTCCGGATCGCCGACGCCCCGGAGCGCCCGCATAAATCTTTCCTCCGCCTGCACGTGCTGGAGATTGAGCCCCAGCCTGTCCCGGTAGAAGGAAATCACCTGCTTGCCCTCGTTTTCGCGCATAAGGCCGGTATCGATAAAAACACACTGCAGGCGGCTGCCCAGCGCCTTGTGGGCCAGCAGCGCGGCGACGCCGCTGTTGAGCCCGCCCGTGACGGCGCAGATCGCGCGGCCGTCGCCCACCAGGCGCTGAAGCTCCGCGACCGTGCGCTCGATATAGATGTCAAAGTTCCACCACGGGCTGCAGCCGCAGATTCCGCGCGCGAAGTTCAGCAGCAGGCGCATGCCGTCGGTGTCGTTGGGTTCCAAGGAAAATTGCAGGCCGTACAGCGGGAACACGCGATGGGAAAACCCGACCGTTTCATCCTGGCTGGCGGCCAGCCGCTGGGTGGAATCGGGCAGCCGGAGCCTGCGCACGGTGCGCAGCATGCGCTCGCAGCTTTCGATCCCTTCGGTGAGCGGGGAGGGGGAAAAGCTGACGTTGCCGATGCCGCCGCAGAGCACGGTTTCCTGCACGTCTCCGCCCAGCGCGCGGCACAGCATGCCCGCCGCGTCGCCCAGGGCAAGCACGGGCCAGACGCCGCTGAGCAGCTGCGGGTCCATCGCGGCGGGGACGCCGCCGCTGACGGCGCCTGCCAGGATCAGCCCCAGCGGCTGCTGCTCGCTCACCTGCGCCGCCGTGATATCGGGCGGCACGATCCGGCAATAGATCATCTCCGCCCTGAGCGCCTGGGCGATGGCGCGGCTGCCCGCGTTATCGTAATTGAGGATCAGAACCATGTCGCGCATGTTGTCCCTCCCGTCAGTTCTCCCTTACGGCGAAATGGCTGTCGTCCAGCCAGTAGGATTGCCAGTACAGTTCATACAGCGTGTCCTGGGTATGATGGTTTGCGATGCCGGTGGGCGTTTTTCCGGTATCGGCCTGAAAATCGCGCACGGCCTGCGCTGTGGCGGAGCCGTAATTGCCGGTGATGAATTGCTGATCCAGGTAGCCCATCGCGGCCAGCATGGTTTGCAGGCGTTCCACTTTTTTGCCATAGCTGTGGCTGTTCAGCACCACGCCGGCCAGATCGCGCACCGTGCCGTAGCCCAGCACGCGCCAGTCGTTGAGCCGGTGGCTGCTGCGCTGCACCTTGTCGGGCATATTGCCTTCGATGGTGTGGACGGTCACTTCGCCATTTTCGTCCTGCGCGCAGTATTCGACCATCGCAACGTGGGATGTGTTGCCCGAATCGTCAATGGTGTAAAACACCCAGTCGCCGGGCTGCGGAATATAGGAGGCGACCGCCATGCGGTCGGTCTCTCCGTAGAACCATTGGCTTCCCCAGTCGCTGAGAACGCCGTTCCGGGCGATGAAACGCCCTTCGCGGATAAACCAGTTCATGCCGGTGTTCATGCCGGAATAGCGGGGATACACCTGCGTCAGCAGATGCGTCCCGTGCTGCCGGTCCACCTGATCCACGCACCAGCACAGAAATTCCGCGCACCATTCGGCATACGGATTGCCCGCCCATTCGCCGTATTTGGTATATTGGTCTTTGCCCTCGGTATAGCCCAGTTCGCCCCGGGCTACGTCCAGCAGCCATTCCACGTACCCGGGCACGGGATAGGCGCTGTCAAGCGTCTTTTCCTCGCCGAGGGCGGAGGAGCAGATGAGCGCGGCCAAAAGAAAGCATACGAACAGACGGCGCATTCGGACCTCCTTTTACGGGAATGTCTTTTTATTATACGCCTAATCGGCGCGAAAGGCAACATGATACTAATCTCTGTTGAAAAGCAGACATCTTTTCGGCCCTTTTTCGCCCTGGCTTTGCTTCATTCCGGTCAACGTAGCGCTGCTACGCCTCCCTTCATTCAGCTTTGCCAGAACGAAAAATGGTTCGAAAATCTTGTCTTCTTTTCATCAGAGTTTAGTATAAGGGACGCTCAGACCGTTTTTCCGGGTTCTCAGATATCCCGTCGCACGCGGGTGAGTCTGTACGGTAAGGTATATGCGGCCGCCGCGCGCTTTAGCCGTTCCGCCGGAAAAATCCCCATACCTCGCGGAGCAGCGGCCAAACGAAGGTCACGCCGTCGCCGTCGCCGCCGCCGGGCCGGGCAAACAGCCCCGGAAACAGCAATCCCCACCAGGCCGACTGACGCGCAGGGGGAAGCGCCTCCGGCGCGCCGCCCGCGTACAGACAGGAAAAGAAAAGAATCATCGTCAGCAAAAAACACATCGCGTCCCGCATACAAAAACCTCCGCATGGATGATACATACAGTGTGCGTATTCACGGCGGGACGTATACGCCAAAAGTTATGAAAAAAGAATGAAATATGCGTTTTTCCTGTTGACAGCCCGGCGTAAAAAGCTTATCATGTTGTATGTCGTACAATTTGACGGCATACAATTACCGGACGGCAAGGAGGGATCGGATGGAACGGGCCATAGGCATCGAGCTGAGGAAGCTTTCCAATCTGACCTGCCGCTATTTTGAGCAGCAGAGCAACAAGGAACAGGTGGACGCGATCACGGGCACCAACGGCTGGATCATCGCGTACATCGCCAACCAGCGGGACAAGGGATTTCCGGTATACCAGCGCGATCTGGAGACGCGCTTCGGCATCACCCGCTCCACCGCCAGCAAGGTGGTGAGCCTGATGGTGCAGAAAGGGCTGCTGGAGCAGCGGGGCGTTCCCGGCGACAGGCGGCTGCGGCAGCTGATCGTCACATCCCGGGCGGAAGAGATAAAAAAGCTGATGGACGAGGACTATTGCCGGTTTGAGGAAACGCTGAGGCGGGGCTTCAGCGCGGAGGAGCTGCAAACGCTGTTTTCGCTGCTCGACCGGCTCAAGGATAATCTGACGCAGAAAAACGAAAGAGAGGAGCAGCAAAAGGCATGATCAAAAAACTGGCTGCCCGGATCAGGCAATACAAAAAGCAGGCCGTCGCGACGCCGCTGTTCATGGTGGGCGAAGTGGCTATGGAGGCGCTGATCCCGCTGGTGATGAGCTGGCTGATCGACCGCGGCATCGAGCAGGGCAATATGTCGCATATCTACCTGTACGGCGGCATTTTGCTCGTTACGGCTTTTCTGTCGCTGTTTTCGGGCGTGATGAGCGGCCGCATGGCGGCTGTCGCCTCCGCGGGCTTCGCGCGGAACCTGCGCCATGAAATGTACTATACCATCCAGGATTATTCGTTTTCCAATATCGACAAGTTCAGCACGTCGTCCATCATCACCCGCCTGACGACCGACGTGAGCAATGTGCAGAACGCCTTCCAGATGATCCTGCGCATGGCGGTGCGCGCGCCGCTGACGCTGATCTTCTCCATGATCATGGCGTTCACCATCAACGGGCGCATCAGCCTTGTGTTCCTGTTCACGCTGCCGGTGCTGGCCCTGGGCATTTATACCATTATGACCCGCACCCATCCCATTTTCCGCCGCGTGTTCAAGACCTACGACAAGCTGAACAACGTGGTGCAGGAGAACCTGCGGGGTGTGCGCGTGGTCAAGAGCTTCGTGCGCGAGGACTACGAGGTGGAGAAATTCAACGGCATTTCGGGATCGATCTATCAGGATTTCACCCATGCCGAGCGCAATCTCGCCTTCATGAGCCCGCTGATGATGACCTGCATTTTCAGCTGCACGCTGCTGATTTCCTGGCTGGGCGCAAAGGCGATCATCGCCTCGGGCAACAATCCCGATCTCGGCATGACCACCGGCCAGCTGATGAGCCTGATCACCTATGTGATCCAGATCCTTTCCTCCCTGATGATGGTCTCAATGGTGTTCCTGATGATCACCATGTCCCGCGCGTCCGCGCAGCGCATCGTGGAAGTGCTGGATGAAAAATCCGATATCGTTTCGCCCGCTCTGCCGGTGACCGAGCTGAAGGATGGGTCGATCGATTTCGACCATGTGGATTTCAGCTATGCCAGCCGCAGCGAGCGCGCGACGCTCAGCGATATCGACCTGCATATCCCTTCCGGGGCCGTGGTGGGCATCCTGGGCGGCACGGGCAGCGGCAAATCCACGCTGGTGCAGATGATCCCGCGCCTCTACGACTGCACCGCGGGCATGGTCAAGGTCGGCGGCGTGGACGTCAAGGCGTACGATCTGACCGCGCTGCGCGACGGCGTTGCCATGGTGCTGCAAAAAAACGAGCTGTTCAGCGGCACCATCAAGGACAACCTGCGCTGGGGCAACGAGCGCGCGACCGACGAGGAGATCGCCGAAGCCTGCCGCCTTGCCCAGGCCGACGGCTTTATCCGGGATTTCCCGGATCAGTACGATACCTGGATCGAGCAGGGCGGCACGAACGTTTCCGGCGGCCAGAAGCAGCGCCTGTGCATTGCCCGCGCGCTGCTCAAAAAGCCCAGGATCCTGATCCTGGACGACAGCACCAGCGCCGTGGATACGCGCACGGACGCCATGATCCGCGCCGGGTTCCGCAGCTATATCCCCGATACCACCAAGATCATCATCGCCCAGCGCGTATCCTCCGTGATGGACGCCGATATGATCGTGGTGCTGGACGACGGCAGGATGGTTGACGTGGGCACGCACGAGGAGCTGCTTGCCCGCTGCGAGATTTACCGCGAAGTGCACGATTCCCAGACGAAGGGAGGCGAGAAGCATGAGTGAACGCAAGGATAAGCGGCCTGCTCCCGCTCCCGTCATGCGCGGCGGCCCGCGCGGTCCCCGCGCCATGGGCCCCCGACAGCCCATCAATAAGCAATCCGCCAAACGGCTGCTGGGCTATTTGAAGCCTTACTGGCCCCGGCTTCTGGTCGTGCTTTGCTGCATCCTGCTCAACGCGGTCGCCACGGCCGCCGCGGCCACCTTCCTGGGCCGCATCATCGACGATTACATCGCGCCCATGCTGGTCAGCGGCTCGCAGGATTTCAGCCGGCTGCTCACGGCGATCCTCAAAATGGCGGCGCTGTACGCGCTTGCCATCGTGGCTACCTTTACGCAGGCGCGCATCATGGCGGTCGTCAGCCAGAGCGTGCTCAAGAAAGTGCGCGACGAGATGTTCGCGCACATGCAGACCCTGCCGATCCGGTATTTCGATACGCATACCCACGGCGAGGTCATGAGCCATTATACCAACGATACCGATACCCTGCGCCAGCTGGTCAGCCAGGTGCTGACCCAGAGCGTGTCCTCGGCCATCACGCTGCTGGTGGTGTTCGTGTCCATGCTGAACTGCAGCGTGTGGCTCACCCTGATCATCATGCTCAGCACCTTCATCATGATCAAGGTGACCGCGAAGATCGGCGGAGGCAGCGCCAAGTATTTCGTCAAGCAGCAGACCTCCCTTGCCAGCCTGAACGGCTATGTTGAAGAGATGATCAACGGCCAGAAGGTGGTCAAGGTGTTCAATCACGAGCCGATCGCAAAGGCGGAGTTCGACCGCCGGAACGACGAGCTGTGCGAGAACGCCACCCAGGCCAACAAGCTGGCAAACATCCTCGGCCCGGTGAACAACAATATGGGGCATATCCAGTACGTGGTGCTGGCCATCGTGGGCGGCGCGCTCGCGATCGGCGGGGTTTCCAACCTGAGCCTGACCGGCGGGATCGGCACGCTGACGCTGGGCAATATCGCGGCTTTCCTGACCCTGTCGCGCAACTTCATGCAGCCCATCAGCCAGATGGCGCAGCAGATCAACTTTATCGCGATGGCGCTGGCCGGCGCGGAGCGCATCTTCAGGCTGATGGACGAAAAGGAGGAGGCCGACGAGGGCTATGTGCGCCTCGTCCGCGCCCGCGAGGAAAACGGAAAGCTGACTGAATGCGCCGAGCGCACGGGTACCTGGGCCTGGAAGCATCCCCACAGCGCCGACGGCAGCGTGACCTATACCAAGCTGCAGGGCGACGTGGTGATGGAGCATGTGGATTTCGCCTATGATCCCGAAAAACCCGTGCTGCACGATATTTCGCTGTACGCGAGGCCGGGCCAGAAGGTTGCCTTCGTAGGCGCGACCGGCGCGGGCAAGACCACGATCACCAACCTGATCAATCGCTTTTACGATATCGCCGACGGCAAGATCCGCTATGACGGCATCAATATCAACAAGATCCATAAGCCCGACCTGCGCCATTCGCTGGGCGTGGTGCTGCAGGACGTGAACCTGTTCACGGGCACCGTAATGGAGAATATCCGTTACGGCAAGCTGGACGCCACCGACGAGGAGTGCGTCGCAGCGGCCAAGCTGGCCAACGCCCACGATTTTATCACCCGTCTGCCGGACGGCTACAACACTGTGCTCAAGGGTGACGGCAGCGGGCTGAGCCAGGGCCAGCGCCAGCTGATCTCGATCGCCCGCGCGGCCGTGGCCGATCCTCCGGTCATGATCCTGGACGAAGCGACCTCTTCCATCGACACCCGCACCGAAGCGCTGGTGCAGCGCGGCATGGACCGGCTGATGCAGGGCCGCACGGTGTTCGTGATCGCGCACCGCCTGTCCACCGTGCAGAACAGCGACGTGATCATGGTGCTCGACCACGGGCGCATCATCGAGCGCGGCACGCATGACCAGCTGATCGAGCAGAAGGGACAGTATTATCAGCTGTATACCGGCGCGTTCGAGCTCGAATGATCCGCGCTGGATGAATCAGATAAACGTCAGGGGCCTTCGCGGCCCCTTTCGTTTTTTTCTTTATGTCGGCGGAAAATGCATTCCGGATACAAGAATAAGTAGCTTTTTTCAGCGATGTTTGATATAATGGGAATATCATGGGAATCTTGTTGAACTGAGTGCGCTTCGCTGCTTTCGGGCAGGAGAAAGCGGAAGGAGACCACATGGAAAAAGCATTGCGAAAAACGGCCGGGATCCTGATGATTCTGATTGCGGTTTTGCTGGCGTTTTCCTGCGCGGCGGCGGAAGACGTCGGAACGCAGTATATGGAAAATATATGGAACTTCGTGGACGGCTCCATGGATGTGTCGCAGGGCATTCCGCAGGATGCCGAAGGCGTGCTGGGGCTGATCCGCGACCGCGGCGTCCTGCGCGTGGCTACCGAGCCGTATTTCCCGCCACAGGAGTTCATCGATCCCGCGCTGGAAGGACAGCGGCAGTATGTGGGCGCCGATATGGAATTTGCCAGGCTGCTGGCCGAGCGGATGGGCGTGGAGCTGGAGATCATCCCGATGGAGTTTACCGAGGTTCTGAACGCGGTGGCGGAGGGCGTCTGCGATCTGGCAATATCCGGTTTGGCGTACACGCCCGCCCGCGCCTCGGCCGTGGAAATGTCGAAGGGCTATCACTTTTCCCAGGGCGGCACGGGCTGCGTCCTCCTGATCCGGATCGACGACGCGGAGGACATCATGGGCATCGGCGATCTTGCCACCAGAAAGATCGTGGCGCAGAGCGGTTCCCTGCAGGAAGCGCTCAGCGCGCAGAATATCACGGTCTACCGGGAGTTCCAGCGGCTTTCTTCCATCCAGGAAGTGTATACGGCGGTTGAAACGGGAGACGCGGACGCCGCCGTCGTGAATATGGAAACGGCGCAGGCGTACATCCGCAACAACCGCGGCTCCGGGCTCAGCCTGGTGACCGGCGTCCGTTTCCAGCAGAAGGACGTGCTGGACGGCGACCGGGTCGCAGGCAAAAAAGGCGAATTCCAGCTGATGTATTTCGTCAACGGCGTGATCGACGAACTGACGGCCTCCGGCCGCTACGAGCAATGGTTTGACGAGTACAGCGCCTACGCGGCGCTGCTTGGCATGTGATCCCGCTGAATGAAAGAAACAGATGATTCCGGGGGTGCGGCTTATGAAAAAATGGAAGCTGTATCAGTTCTGCATATTTATCGCGCTGTGCATCCTGCTCAATTACGGCGGCAGGAAGCTCTCGGCGCTTCTGGAGCTGCCGGTCTGGCTGGATTCCTTCGGCACGGTGTTCTGCGCCTATGTGGCCGGCCCGGTGTGCGGCAGCATCGTGGGCCTGGCGGGAAACCTGATCAGCGGCATGGAAAACCGCCTTTCGGTGATTTACGGGCTGACCAGCGTCGCCATGGGCGTTATCGTCGGCATCGCCGCGAAGCGCAAAATGCTGGAAACGCTGTTTGGCACCATGTCGGTCGCGGCCTTCGCGGCTGTCGCGGCCATCGTGGTTTCCGCCCCGCTCAACATTCTGTTTTCGGGCGGCAGCACGGCCAACAAATGGGGCGACGGCGTCATCGCGTTCCTGCAGGAGTACGGCTTTCCCGTGATACTCAGCGACGTGCTGGGGCAGTTCTATGTCGACTTTATGGATAAGCTGCTGACGCTGCTCTTCCTTTTCCTTATGCTGCGGCTGATCCGATGGATCGTCAAAAAGAAAAACAAGGGAGAGCCGAAACCCGATGCGGAAACGGCCGCCAAAGCGGTCTGCGTGCTGCTTGCGATCGGTCTCTGCTTCGGCGCGGCCATGGCGCGCGCCGAGGGGAACGAAACCATAACGGCCGATTACAACGATTATGTGCAGACGGTGTACGGCAGCAAAAACGGCCTGCCCTGCGGCGAGGCCAACGATATCGCGCAGACCAACGACGGCATCCTCTGGATCGGCACCTACGCGGGCCTGTACCGCTATAACGGCCGCGAGTTCCGCTGGATGGACAATTACAGCTCGGTGCGCAACGTCAACTGCCTGTACGTGGACGAGGAAGGCCGCTTGTGGATCGGCACGAACGACAAGGGGCTTTCGATCTCCATCAATGAAAAGATCACCAACGTGCTGGACGAGTCGACCGGCCTTCCCTCCAATTCCGTGCGCTCCATCGTTCAGAGCAAGGACGGATATTACTATGTCGGCACGACCGGCAGCATGCACGTGCTTTCGCTCAGCGGCGGCCTGAAAACGGTGGATACGCTGTGGGAAGTCAATTACGCGGACGATATCGCCGCGGACGATACGGGCCACGTGGCCGCCGTTACCAGCAACGGGCGGCTCTTTCTGCTGCGGAGGGGAAAGATACTCAGCTCCCGGCAGCTGACGGGAGGAAAGGACATTTACCGTTCCTGCTGCTTCGATCCCTCCGGACGCCTTTTGGCGGGCGCCGCGTCGGGCACGATCTACGTGTACGATATTTCCCGCGGCGCGCTTGACGAGGTAGAGACGATCGCGTGCGAGGGGCTTTCCAACATCAAGGATCTGTATTTTCTGAAGAACGGCCAGCTGATCGTTTCCGCCGATAACGGCGTCGGCTATATTCCCCCCGAGGGCCGGTTCAGCCGGATCAATACCAACGATTTCAACAACTCCATCGACAATATGCTGCTGGATTATCAGGGCAATCTGTGGTTCACCTCTTCCCGCCTCGGGCTTCTGCGCCTTGCGCCTTCGCCCTTCCGCAATGTGTACAGCACCGTCGGCATGAATCAGCAGGTGGTCAATACCATCGTCAAATGGGGCGGCGCTTACTATTTCGGCACGGACAAAGGGCTCGATATCGTGGACGCGGATTGCAGGCAGCGCATAGAAAACGACCTGACGGAAATGCTTTCCGGCATCCGCATCCGCTGCATGATCGTCGATTCGCTGGATCACCTGTGGGTGTGCACGTACGGGAACGGCCTGGTCGAGGTGGAGCCCGACGGCACGCAGTATTTCTATAACAGTGAGAACGGCAGCTTCGGCAACCGCGCCCGGCTGGTGACCGAGATCAGCGACGGCACGATCGTGGCGGCGGGCGATACCGGCATCAGCTTTATCCGGGATCATCGCATTACCCGCACGCTGCGCTATGCGGACGGCCTGATCAATTCCATGATCCTGACCGTGACCGAATTGGCGGACGGGCGTATCCTCGCGGGCACGGACGGAGACGGCATCGCCCTGATCGAGAACGGGCAGATCGCGCGGATGCTCACCCTCGAGGACGGGCTCGGCTCCGAGGTCATCCTGCGCACGGTGCGCGATCCCAAGACGAACGGCGTTTTTGTCGTGACCAGCAACGGCCTGTGCTATCTGGACCCCGACAAGGAAGAGATCCGCCCGCTGAACAATTTCCCGTACTTCAACAATTACAATATCTGGTTCCAGGATCCGGATACCATGTTCGTGATGAGCAGCGCGGGCATCTATGTGGTGGACCGGGACGAGCTGCTTTCGGGCGTGGAGGAGATCAGCTATGAGCTGCTGGATTCCAGGCGCGGGCTGAACAGCGCGCTGACGGCCAACTCCTGGAATTATTACGACGGCGAAGCCGGGCTGTTCCTGCCCTGCGATACCGGCGTGTTCATTCTGGATACCCAGCGCTATGACAGCGGCTCCCAGACCTACCGCATGAGCCTTGCCGCGGTCAGGCTGGACAACCGGCCTTTCCCCATGGAGCGCGGCAATCCCATCGAGATCAGCCGCAGCGTGAGCAAGGTGGAGCTTTTCCCCGAGATCATCAACTACACCATTCAGGACCCCACGGCGGGGTATTACCTGGAAGGCTTTGACAGCCACTGGACGATCCTCTCCCAGACCGCGCTCAACAGCATCGTCTATACCAACCTGCCGACCGGCAACTACACGTTCCATCTCGCGGTGTTCAACGCCGACCAGACCGAGATACTCAGCGAGCGCACGTATTCGCTGGTCAAGACGAAGAAAATATACGATTATCCCTGGTTCATCGCTTATATCCTGGCCGTGCCCATGATCACCGTAGCCTGGCTCAGCTGGTTCCTCGCGCGCATGCGCATCCAGCGCACGCTGGATATCCAGCAGCGGGAACTGGCCCTCGCGCGTCAACAGGTGCAGATGGGCAACGAAACCATCATCGCCATCGCCAAGGCCGTGGATGCCAAGGACGAGCGCACCAGCCAGCATTCGCAGCGCGTATCCCAGTATTCGGTCATGATCGCGCGGGAGCTGGGCTTCAGCGAGCGGGATATCGAAAACCTGCGCAAAGCCGCGCTGATGCACGATATCGGCAAGATCGGCATACCCGACGCTATTCTCAACAAGCCCGCCCGCCTGACCGACGAGGAATACGCCGTGATGAAATCCCATACGCTGCGCGGCGCGGAGATTCTCAAGGACTTTACGCTCATCGATCATGTGGTGGAAGGCGCGCACCACCATCACGAGCGCTACGACGGCCGCGGCTATCCCGACGGGCTCAAGGACGAGGAGATACCGCTGTACGCCCGGATCATCGGCGTGGCCGACGCTTTCGACGCCATGACGGCCAACCGCGTGTACCGCAAGAAGATGGACTTTGATTACGTGCTCAATGAAATGCGCAATGGGCGCGGCACCCAGTTTGACCCGCAGATGGTGGATATCCTGCTGCGGCTGATCGACGAAGGCAAGATCAACCTGAAGGAGCTGTACGGCGTCGGAGAGGAACAGCAGTAAAGGCTGCGCCGGGAGGATGAGAAGATGAAGCGGTATTATATTGCGACCGTCGCGGTCGCCCTGGTCATATTGCTGGCGTTCGCGATGATTTATTCGCCCTGGAAGCTCCTGTCCGAGGAGAGCGTGCTGAAGGTGGGTTTCATCTACGACAACGATGAAATCACGCCCTATACCTATAATTTTTCCCTCGCAAAAATAGCGCTTGAAAAGAAATACCCGGAGCGGGTGGTCACCTATACGCGCAGCAACGTGCTGGAGGAGGAAGTGGAGCAGCCGCTTCGGGAGCTGGTGAAGGCGGGCTGCAGCATCATATTCACCAATTCCTACAGCTCCGAGTTCAGCCGTCTTGCCGCGGATTATCCGCAGGTGCAGATCTGCCAGACCGCCTTCAGCAATATGGACCGGGGCGAAGAAAACAAGAATTTTCATACCTTCAACGGGGCGATCTACCAGGGACGGTATGTCTGCGGCGTCGTCGCGGGCATGAAGCTGCGGCAGCTGATCCGCGATAACGTGATCACTCCGGAGGAAGCGGTTTTGGGCTATGTCAGCGCTTTCCCCACCGCGGAAATCATATCGGGCTATACGGCGTTCCTGATGGGCGCGCGGTCGGTGGTGCCGGAGACCACGATGAAGGTGAAATACACCGGCACCTGGAACAATTACAACAAGGAAAAGGAAAGCGCGGCGGCCCTGATCGACGCGGGCTGCGTGATCATCGGGCAGCACGTGGATACCGTCGGAACGGCCGTAGCCTGCGAGGAAGCGGCGGGCAAACGCCCGGTATATCATATCGGATACAATCAGAGCATGCTGGATGTCGCGCCCGCTACCTCGCTGATCAGCACCCGGGTCAACTGGGTGCCCTATGTGACCGGCGCGGTGGAAGCGCTGATGAACGGCAAGCCCATTGAAAAATACGTGCAGGGGAACATTCACGGCAACGATATCGGCGCGGGCTTTGATAAGGGCTGGGTCGAGATACTGGAGATAAACGAGGCGATCAACGCCGAGGGCGTCCAGGCGGAGATCAGCAAGACGATCGAGGGCTTCCGCAGGGGAAGCATCGATGTGTACCGGGGCAATTATACGGGAGTCGATCCCTACGACAGCGGCGACACCTGCGATCTCAGCCAGGGATACGCCGAAAGCAAGGATTTCTCGGCTTCCTCCTTCCATTACGTGCTCAACGATGTGATCACGGTCCTTCCGTGAAAAACGCTATGGACAGATTGTTCAGAACGCATGAGATCCGCCGCAGCCAGGAATGCGCGCCGCTGTGGACGCTGACCACGCCGGACGCGGGCGGAATGGACCGGCCGGAAACCGTGGTTGTGCCCGGCGTGTGGGAAAGCCATCCGGCGCTGCGCGGCTATCGCGGGCGCGGCGTGTACGAACAGGCCGTTTCCTGCGGCGGCAACGTGCGCTTTCTGCTGGGCGGCGTCAGCTTTGCCGCGAAGGTGTACCTGGACGGCGAGCTTTTATGCGAGCATTACGGCGCGTATACCGCGTTTGAAGCGATTGCCCGGGATGTTGCGCCCGGGCTGCATACGCTGAGGGTGGAAGCGGACAACCGCTTCGGCGAGCATTCCGCCCTGCATATGCCCAATGATTACTACGCGTACGGCGGCATTCACCGGCCTGTGCTCGTGGAAGAACTGGATTCTGCATATATCGCGTCCTGCCTGGTTACGCCGGTGCGCACGCCGGAAGGCTGGCGGGCGGACTGCCGGGTTTCGGTGCGCAATCTCGGTGACCGGCAGACCGAGGCCGCAATTTGCGTCTGCGTCGCCGGTCAGCGGGCGGAAAAGACCGTCCTGCTGCCCGCGAACGGGACGGCGCAGGCCGGACTGTCCTGCCTGTGTCCGGACGTCCGCGCGTGGTCGCCGGAGGAACCCGCCCTTTATACCGTCTGCGCGACGCTGCTGATCGACGGGCAGCCGGCGGACGACCTGATCGACCGGATCGGTTTCCGTGATGTCAGGACGGAAGGAAAGCGCATCCTGCTGAACGGGAAAGCGCTGCGCCTGCGCGGCTTCAACCGCCATGAGGAATATGGCGGGTTCGGCCTTGCCGTGCCCCTGGAAGCTATGATGCAGGATATCCAGCTCATGCGCGATATGGGAGCGAACTGCGTGCGCACCTGCCATTATCCCAATGACCCGCGCTTCCTCGATCTGTGCGATGAGCTTGGCATGCTGGTGTGGGAGGAATCGCACGTCCGCGGCTTCGACGAGCAGCGGATGCGGCATCCGCTGTTTATGCCGCAGCTGCGGCGCTGCACCCGGGAGATGGTGGAGCAGCACTTTAACCATCCGTCGGTCTTTATCTGGGCAAGCCTCAACGAATGCGCGGATGATACGGCTTTCGGCGCGGCGTGCTACCGGGAGATTTTCAGCCTGCTGCGCGGGCTGGACGGCAGCAGGCCTGTGACCGCCGCCCTGCTGGAGCGGCCCGGCGGACAGGTCTACGGCGACTGCGACGCGGTGAGCGTTAATCTGTACCCGCGCTGGTATCACGATATCCCGGTGCGGCAGGCGGTGGATCGGAAGCTCGCCGAAATCTCCGCGGGCGGCGGAGGGGGAAAGCCGGTCATCGTCAGCGAGATCGGCGCAGGCGCGATCTATGGCTTCCATGATCCCTTCGGCCGCGATAAATGGTCGGAGGAGCGCCAGGCCGATATCCTGCGGGAGCAGATCACGGAGGTCTTGCGGCATCCCGATCTGTGCGGAATCCTGATCTGGCAGTTTGCCGACGTGCGCGTGGACGAAAGCTGGGCCGTTCATCGCCCGAAAACGCGCAATAATAAAGGCGTGGTGGATGAATACCGCCGCCCAAAGCTCGCTTACGCGGTCGTAAAAGAGCTGTTTGAAACGATGGAATAAAAGACAACCTGTTTTTCGGGTTTTATACTATTCATCTTCTAAGAGCCAATTCATGAAGGGTGAATTAAGAGCAGGGAAGGGAACGTTAGGGCCTACGCGGCCCTAAGACCTGCGCCAAAGGGCCCGCTTGGGCCCTCTGGACACCCATCCCGA
>CACWLY010000033.1 GCA_902761825.1 uncultured Eubacteriales bacterium | reverse complement strand
GGGAGGCGTAGCAGCGCTACGTTGACCGGAATGAAGCAACGCCAAGACGGAAAAGACACCCAAAGATGATAAGATTTTAGATTGAGAATAGTATAAGGCATGGTGACTGGTATAAGGAATTTTTCCTCTCTTACGCCGCGAACTGGCTGTTGTAGAGCTTGGCGTAGAAGCCGTTTTTGGCGAGCAGCTCCTCGTGATTGCCCTGCTCGACGATATGCCCGTCGCGCATGACCAATATCACGTCGGCCTCGCGGATGGTGCTGAGGCGGTGGGCGACGATGAAGGTGGTGCGGCCCTGCATCATGGCGGTAAAGGCTTTCTGGATGCGGATCTCGGTGCGGGTGTCGATGGAGGAGGTGGCCTCGTCCAGGATCAGCATGGGCGGCAGGCAGAGCATGATGCGCGCGATGCACAGCAGCTGCTTCTGCCCCTGCGAGAGCGAGCCGCCGTCCTCGCCGATCACGGTATCGTAGCCCTGGGGAAGGCGCTTGATGAAGCTGTGCGCGTGCGCCGATTTGCAGGCGGCGACGATCTCCTCGTCGGTGGCGTCGGGCTTGCCCAGCGCGAGGTTTTCGCGCACGGTTCCGGCCTTGAGCCAGGTCTCCTGCAGCACCATGCCGTAGTTCGCGCGCAGGCTGCGGCGGGTGATATGCCGGATATCGGTGCCCTCCACGGCGATCGCGCCGCGGTCGACGTCGTAAAAGCGCATCAGCAGGTTGATCAGCGTGGTCTTGCCGCAGCCGGTCGGACCCACGATGGCGATGCGCTGGCCGGGCCTGACGGCGAGGTTCAGGTTTTCGATCAGCGGCTTATCGGGCGTATAGGAGAAGGCGACGTCGCTGATCTCCACCTGTCCGGCGGCGTCGGTCAGCACGCGCGCGTCGGCGTCGTCGGGCGTCTGCGCGGGCTCGGCGATCAGTTTGAAGATGCGCGCGGCGCAGGCCAGGGCGTTCTGCAGCTCGGTCACCACGCCGCTGATCTCGTTGAAGGGCTTCGTGTACTGGTTGGCGTAGGACAGAAGCGCCGACAGGCTGCCCACGGTAAAGGGCGCGGCCGCTCCCGCCGTCGCAACGCAGACCAGCGCGCCGGAGAGCGCCACCGCCGCGTAGACGACGTTATTGACGAAGCGCGTGCAGGGATTGGTCAGCGAGGAATAAAAGATCGCCTGCAGCGAGCACTTTTCCAGCCGGCCGTTGATCTCGTCAAACTGCTCCACGGCCTTGCGCTCGCGCCCGAACGCCTTGACCACCTTCTGGTTGCCGAGCATTTCGTCGATGAAAGCGGTCTGCTCGCCGCGCGTCTCGCTTTGCAGCTTGAAAAAGCTGTACGTGTGCGTGGCGATGAAGCGCGCCACCACAAAGCTGAGCGGCGTTAAAAGCACCACCAGCGCGGCGATGCCCGGGCGGATGGAGAGCATGAAGCCCAGCGTGCCCAGGATGGTCACAGCGCCGGTGAACAGCTGCGTAAAGCCCAGCAGCAGGCCGTCGGCAAACTGATCGACGTCCGCGACCACCTGGCTGACGATGCCGCCCACGGGATGCGAATCGATATAGCTCAGCGGCAGGATCTGCAGCCGCCGGAACGCCTGGTCGCGCACGTCGCGCACGACCTGATAGGTGACGCGGTTATTGATGGTGGACACCAGCCACTGCACGGCGGCCGTGACCGCCACCACGACGCCCACGCGCAAAAGCAGCGGCAGGATGGCCGGAAAGTCCACCTTGCCCGGGCCGATGATATGGTCGATCGCGCGCCCGACGAGCACGGGCACATACAGCGTAAGCGCCACCGATACGGCGGACAGCAGCACCGAAAGCACCACCAGCGCCCAGTACGGCCTCAGGTACACCAGCACCTTTTTGACGGTGCCGCGCTCGGCCTTTTGCTTTGCTTTGCTCATGCCCGCGCCGCCTCCTTCTTAAACTGGGAATCATAGATTTCGCGGTATACCTCGCAGCTTTCCAGCAGCGCCTGATGCGTGCCGACGCCCGCCACGCGGCCATCGTCCAGCACCACGATCTGGTCGGCGTGCTGGATCGAGCTGGTGCGCTGGGAAACGATGAACACGGTGGGCCGATAATCGAGTTCCCGCAGCGCGCGGCGCAGCGCCGCGTCGGTCGCGAAGTCCAGCGCCGACGCGCTGTCGTCCAGGATCAGGATGTCCGGCCTGCGGACCAGCGCGCGCGCGATGGTCAGCCGCTGGCGCTGGCCGCCCGACAGGTTGCGGCCGCCCTGCTCGATCATCGCGTCCAGACCGCCCTTGGCCTCGATCACGTCCGCCGCCTGCGCAGAGGCGACGGCGCGCAGAATCTCGTCGTCTGTCGCCTGACCGTTGCCCCACAGCAGGTTTTCGCGGATCGTGCCCTTGAACAGCACGGCCTTCTGCGGCACGATGCCGATGCGCGCGCGCAGCGCGGCGGGATCGAGGGCGCGCACGTCCCTGCCGTCCACCAGCACGCGGCCGTCGGTCGCCTCATAGAAGCGCGGGATCAGGTTGACCAGCGTGGACTTGCCGCTGCCGGTGCCGCCGATCACGCCCACCGTTTCGCCGGGGCGCACGCACAGGCTTACGTCGGTCAGCGATTCGTCGCCGGTCTCGCTGTAGCGGATGCCGGCGTGATCGAACTGCACGCGGTACTGGGGATCGCCGTCGGCCTCCGCCTGCTGCGTTTCCTCGCCCGCAGGCATGTCCAGCACGCTCTGGATGCGGTTGCCGCAGGCCACCGATTTGGTGACGGTGATGATCAGGTTTGCCAGCTTGATCAGTTCGACCAGGATCTGGCTCATATAGTTGTACAGCGCCACCACGGCGCCCTGGGTGATGACGCCGGCCTCCACGCGCAGCGCGCCGGTATGGATCAGCAGCAGGATCGCCGCGTTGATGATCACATAGGTCACGGGGTTCATCAGCGCCGAGATATGCCCCACGTGCTTCTGCATGGCGGTCAGCGCTTCTGTCTTCTGCTCAAACGCCGAAACCTCGGCGTCCTCCTTGCCGAAAGCGCGCAGCACGCGCACGCCGGTCAGGCTTTCGCGCGTCGCGCCCAGCACGCGGTCCAGCAGCCCCTGCACCTTGCGGTACAGCGGGATGCTGACCAGCATGATGCCGAACACCACCGCGGACAGCACCGGAATGACCGCCACGAACCACAGCGCCGCGCGGCTGTCGATGGTAAAGGCCATGACCATCGCGCCGAACACCACGAAGGGCGAGCGCAAAAGCAGGCGCAGCACCAGGTTGACCCCGGTCTGCACCTGGTTCATATCGCTGGTCATGCGCGTGATCAGCGTGGATATGCCCACCCGGTCCAGCGTGCGGTAGGAGAAGCCCTGAATATGGCTGTACAGCGCGTGTCGCAGCTTGGTCGTAAAGCCCACCGCCGCCCGCGCGGCGAAATACTGCGCCGTCACCGAGCACAGCAGCCCGATCAGCCCCAGCGCGACCAGCACCAGGCACATGCGCAGAATGTATCCCTTGTCCGCCGTGCCGATGCCGCGGTCGATGATCGCGGCCACCACCAGCGGCACGATCAGCTCAAACGTGGCTTCCAGCAGCTTGAACAGCGGCCCCAGCACGCTCTCGCGCCTGTAATCCTTCAGATAAACCAACAGCTTTTTCATGGGTTCCTCCCGGGCTTTGTCTTTCTCCTCTGATAAGCATATCATAAATTACAGTTTCTGTAAATTGCCGGAGAAAAACCAGAAATAAAAGCAAACAAGCTCCCGGGCTGCCCGGGAGCGGATGCTTGCGTTTTGATTTTTTGCGTTTTGCGCGCGGCGGACGTTCACCGCTTCCCCATCGCGTCGGCTTCGCTGCTGAGCTCGCGGTACAGCCGCGCGCAGTTCCAGCCGCGGTTGGCGGGCGTGAGCACGGCCTTGAGGCGGACGGGCGCGATGCCGCTGCGCAGGGCGGGCAGCAGGCGGTCCAGCAGCGGATCGTCCATAAAGGCGAACAGCAGCATTTCCTCCCCGGCCTGCGCCGCTATCGGATGCGGGGAGGGCGCTTCCAGCCCGCAGAGCGCGCCCAGGGTCTGGCCCTCCTGGTCAGGCTCGACCAGCCGGACGCGCACGCCCTGGGACATGGCGGCGAAGCTGAGGCGCAGGGCGCGCTCCCGGCTCATATGGATGCAAAGCATCAGCGGATGCATAACGATACGTACCGGTTACTCGACCGGCTGGAAGGAGGCCATGATAATTCCGCTCAGCACCACGCAGTTTTCGTCCGACATGGGCGAAAGCATGAACGAAAGCACGTTTCCTTCCTCGGTGGGGAAGCAGACGACGCTGGCGTCGTTTTCCTTCACGTCGTAGGAGAAGGCGTACATGCCGTTGACCGTCATCTGCTCAAAATCGGAGGCGCCGCCGTACTTGACCAGCGTATCCCAGTACTGTTCGATCCCGCCGTCCATCGCGCCGAAGGTCACGGCGACCGAAAGCGGCGTCTCCTCGGACAGGTAGAGGCTCAGCAGCTGGAAGGGGCTGTTTTCATCGGCGGGCACTTCGACGGGCTGCAGGATTTCCGGCAGCCAGAACATAACGCCCATTTCTTCGGAGGACACGAAATCGCCGGGGATCTGCGCGGCGGCCTCGGCCACGTCCTCCCAGTTCAGGGCGGGCAGCTCCTCCGCCCCCTCGGCCAAGGCGAAAACGGGCGCGGCGGCCACGCAAACGATCAGGATCAAACTCAGAAGCTTCTTCATGACAATACGCTCCTTTGAATTTTTATTTATATTATTATAGCACGATCCGGCATAAAAAGCAACTCCCGCGCGGTATCCGGTCCGTATCAAGCCGTTACGGACGCCGCAGAAGAAAGTATTGACAACATCAGCCAACAATGCTATGTTTAATAGGTAGTTATTGCTGTATACAAGGTGATTCTTTTTATGCTTTTCAGCTCCATGGTTTTTGTGTGGATCTTCCTGCCGGTCGTGCTGGCGGGAAGCTTTTTGCTGCGCAAGCCAAGGTTTGTCAACCCGTTTCTGGTATTGGCCAGCCTGTTTTTTTACGCATGGGGCGAGCCGGTCAACGTGCTGCTGATGCTGTTTTCGATCGTGCTCAATTATTGCGCGGGGCGGCTGCTCGCGCGGTTTGAAAAGAACGACCCTTACGAAGTCAAAAAGCTGATCCTGACGCTGGATATCGTGCTGAACCTGGCGCTGCTGGCCTATTTCAAATACCTGGGCCTGCTGGTGGAGGGGATCAACGCCGTATTGTCGCTGCTGCGCGGCGGCGCGCTGGCCGTGCCTTCCGTCGCCCTGCCGATCGGCATTTCCTTTTTCACGTTCCAGGCGCTTTCCTACGTGGTGGACGTATACCGCGGCCAGGTGCCCGCCCAGAAAAAGCTGATCAACGTCGCCCTGTACATTTCCTTCTTCCCGCAGCTGATCGCGGGGCCGATCGTGCGCTACCGCGAGATCAACGATCAGATCGAGGACCGCCGCGTCACCTGGGACGGTTTCGCCCTGGGCATCCGCCGGTTCATATACGGCCTGAGCAAAAAGGTGCTGATCGCGAACGTGCTTGCCCGCGGCGCGGACGCGCTGTACAAGCTGGACATAAAGAACGTCACCGGCGGCATGGCGTGGCTGGCGGCCATCCTGTACACCTTTCAGATCTATTATGATTTTTCGGGTTACAGCGATATGGCGATCGGTCTGGGGCGCATGTTCGGCTTCCGGTTTTCCGAGAACTTCAACTATCCCTATCTCTCCCGCTCGATCCGGGAGTTCTGGCGCAGGTGGCATATTTCGCTGTCGGCCTGGTTCAGGGAATACGTATACATCCCCCTGGGCGGCAACCGCCGCGGCCGCGCGCGCACCTATCTGAACCTGCTGATCGTATTCCTGCTCACCGGCGTCTGGCACGGCGCGGGGCTCTCGTTTATCCTGTGGGGGCTGTATCACGGGTTCTTCTCTGTGCTGGAGCGGCTGGGCCTCGGCAAGGCGCTCAAAAAGCTCGGCGCGCTGGGCTGGCTGTACGCCTTTCTGGTCGTTGTGTTCGGCTGGGTGCTTTTCCGGGTGGAAGACGTGCCCGCGGCGCTGCAGCTGATGGGGCGCATGCTGACGCCCTGGCGCTGTACCGCCACGCGGCTGTACCTGTACGATTACATATCGCGGCATATGGTGATGCTGCTGCCGCTGGCCTTCCTGGGCATGGGCCCGCTGCAGGCGCTGGGCGAAAAGACCGGCCTGGCCGCGAAATGGAAGTATTCCTGGATCGAGACCGTATACTGCGGCGCGCTGCTGGCGCTGTGCATCGGCGCGCTGGCAAGCAGCAGCTACAACCCCTTCATCTATTTCAAGTTCTGAGGAGGACGCGGCATGAAGAGCAAGCTTTCCCGCGTCACCCTGATCGCGCTGTTCCTGGCGCTGCTGTACGTGCCTGGGCTGGTCTGGCTGGCGTCGGGCGGCAAATGGCGGGAGCCCAATCTGGAAAAGCGCGAAATGGCGTCCTGGCCGGAGTTTTCGGTCGCCGAGATCGAAAGCCTGCCGGGAAAGATCGAAAAATACTATCGCGATCATCTGCCCTTCCGCGAGCAGATCATCGGCGCTTACGCCAAAGCGAACAGGGCGCTGTTTGAGGACTGCATCGTGACCACCGTGCTGTTCGGCAAAGACGGCTGGTTTTTCTACAGCAACGTCAACGACGGCGATCCCGTTTCCTCCTACCGGGGCGAGGATCTGTTCACCCAGGCCGAGCTGCGGGAGATCGTGGTCAATCTGCGGCGCACCCGGGAGAATCTGGCAAAGCGCGGATGCGAATTTGTGCTGTTCATCGCACCCAACAAGGAGCGCGTGTACTCCGAGTACATGCCCGACCGTTACGGCGCGCCCGCGGAGAATTACGCGGCGCGGCAGCTGGTGGATTTTCTGCGCGCGCACACCGATATCCGCGTCGTTTACTGCTACGACGAGCTGATGGCGGCCAAGGCGGAGTTCCCGGAATACACGCTGTATTATCCCTCGGACACGCATTGGAACGACATCGGCAGCTATGTGGGCGCGCGGCTGCTGATGCGCGAGCTGGGCGTTGAGCTTCCCGCGCTCGACCGGGCGAACATCCGCCTGCTGGACACGCAGTGCACCGGCGATCTGAGCGTGCTCTCGCATCTGTACACCCTGAACAGCGGCGATCCCATCTATCAGATCGCCGACAGCGCGCGCCCCGGAGCGGTCACGGAGATGGATCCCGACCTCAAATGGATGCGCGCGCAGGGAAAAGCCGACGGGCCGCGGCTCTTCGTAAAGCATGATTCCTTTGCCGCGGGCATATTACCCTATATGGTGCCCTGGTTTTCCCAGTCCGTCACCTGCACGAACGCCCTGTATGACGAAACCCAGGTGGATGAAACGGCGCCCGACGTGTTCGTTCAGGTCTGCGTGGAGCGCTACGTGCGCCAGCAGCTGACGAAAGGCCCCCTGTATACCCTTCCCGAAAACAGATGAAAGAAGTTGATCCCATGACCAGAAAACTCTTCCCGCTGCTGCTCGCGCTTGCGCTCCTGACGCTGCTGCCCCTGATGGCGGAGGCCGGGGACGACGGCGTGTTCTTCGCCTATTTCCAGGACGCGCGCTGGCTGCGCGCGGAGCCTGTCGCGGGCTCGGGCACGGTGGATAACGTGCCTGCCCGCACCATGCTGCGGCTGGTGCCGGTGGACGACAAATACGCCGCCACCACGTACAAGGGCCAGGCGGGATATATCTATTATCGGGAATACGTGGAGGTCGATTACAAGGACCCCTACGCCGAGGACGCCGTGCGGATGGAGGGCTTCTTCGACGCGCCGGTATACATGCGCCAGTCGCCGCTCAGGAGCGCGCCGCTGGTGGCCGAGCTGCCCACCGACGTGCGCTTCCAGATCACGCCGGTCACCGCGGAGTACGCCTTTATCCTCTACGAGGGCAAGGAGGGCTACGTATACATCGCCGATTTTGTGGAGATGGAATACCGCAAGGGCGAAAGCGAGCCTTACATCGCCTACGTGGATGAGCCCACCCCGGCGTATGATACGCCCTGCTACGGCGCTACGGTCGGCGCGGAGCTGCAGCCCTACACGCCGGTTACGGTGGACGGCTTCGACGGCGACCACCTGACCATCCTCTACGAGGGCCGGCGGCTGTACGCCGGAAGCGAAGAGCTGACCCGCCTGAGCGACGATTACGCCCTGGAGCCCTTCACCGCCGTGATATCGGCCAAGACCGACGCGATCATGTATCCGCTGGAGCACGCCGCGGTATCGGGCACGTTCGTCAAGGGCGCGGCCGTGGCCGTGACCGCGCTGCACGGCGATTACGCCCGGGTCACCGACGGCATCACGGCGGGCTATATCCCCTTCAAGTGCCTCCGCAGCAGTCCCGAGGTCGACGCCGTGATGGGGCAGCTGGGCCTGCTGCAGCAGCAGATCGAGGCGCGGCGGATGCTGAACATCGCCTTCACCATGCTGGAAGAAAACAACCCCATCCTGCTGGCGTACAACCAGAACGCCCAGGGCAGCGCCGTGGCGCGGTTCAAGTACGGCTGTCCTTACCTGTGGGCGGGCTTCAACGAGAGCAGCCTGCTGCGCGCGCGGCATCCCTCCTCGAGCAGCAATTACTATTTCGTGGAGCAGCTGTATCTGGGCGGCTTCGACTGCATCGGCTTTACCCGCTGGGTGCACAGCCAGGCCGGCATGAAAAAGCTGCCCGCCATTTCGGAATCGCAGAAAGCGCCCAAGTCCAGCCTGCTGGACGTTAAGGACAAGCCCTACGATCAGTGGAAAAACGTCATGCAGGTGGGCGACGTGGTCAACATGCATTACCGCTCCGGCGGCTACCACACCGGCATCTATATCGGAACGCTGCGCGATTTCGGCTTTGACGAAAGCGACCTGGGCGAGCTCGCCCCCTACGCCGATTATCCGCTGATGATCCACTGCGGCATGAACAACTTCCACACCGAATGGTACAGGCAGTACCTGGCCGAAAAGAACCTGACCAGCGTTACCCCGCCCGACGGCGGCGTGACCATATCGATCCTGGGCGTGCCCTACAGCGACTGCCCCTATACCGAAACCATGTGGAAGAGCACCCGCAACGAAAGGACCTTCCACTGGTTCGACCTGCAGGGCTACAACCTGACCGTGATCACCCCCACCGATAACAGCTACAGCTGGTTCAACGTGTACCGCAACACGCTGAAATAACAAAAGACAGGAGGCTGCGCTATGCCCGCAAAATGGCTGAAAGATACCGTTTTTTATGAAATTTATCCCCAGTCCTTCCGCGATACCAACGGCGACGGCATCGGAGATCTGAACGGCATCATCGAAAAGCTGGATTATATCAGGGATCTGGGCTGCAACGCGCTGTGGATCAATCCCTGCTTCGATTCGCCCTTCAAGGACGCGGGCTACGACGTGCGCGATTACAAAAAGGTTGCGCCGCGCTACGGCACCAACAGCGACCTCTACCGCCTGTTCGGCGAGGCGCACCGCCGCGGGATGCGCGTGCTGCTCGACCTGGTGCCCGGGCATACGAGCGAGGAGCACGCCTGGTTCAAAATGAGCGGCAAGGCCGAGCCGAACGAGTACAGCAACCGCTATATCTGGACCAACCACTGGTGGCAGGGCTGCAGGGACATGCCCTACATCGGCGGCGAGTGCGAGCGCGCGGCGACCTACGTGCTCAACTTTTTCAAGTGCCAGCCCGCGCTGAACTACGGCTTCGCCCGGGTGGAGCAGCCCTGGCAGCTGCCGGTCGATCATCCCGACTGCATCGCCACGCGCGAGGCCGTCAAGGACGTGATGCGCTTCTGGCTCAGCCACGGCTGCGACGGTTTCCGCGTGGACATGGCCAATTCGCTGGTCAAGTATGACGACGAAAAAAAGAGCGCCACCAGCGCGGTGTGGCGCGATATCCGCGGGATGCTGGACGCCGAGTTCCCCGACGCCGCCCTGGTGGCCGAATGGAGCTGTCCGCCCCAGGCGCTGCGCGCCGGCTACGATATGGATTTCTGCCTGAATAACGACGATACCGGCTATTACACGCTGATGCGCGATTACCAGACCGGCGAAGACAACAGCTACTTCAAAAAAGACGCCGCCCGGCGCGATATCCGCCGTTTCCTGAACATCTATACGGACTGGTACCGGGATACGAAGGACCTCGGCTATATTTCGCTGCTGACCTGCAATCACGATACCGTGCGCCCGCGCTTCAGCCTGGAGCCGGAGGAACTGAAGCTGGCCTACGCTTTCCTGTTCACCATGCCGGGCGTGCCCTTCCTGTACTACGGCGACGAGATCGGCATGCGCTACCTGCAGCTGCCCACCAAGGAGGGCGGATACTTCCGCACGGGCAGCCGCACGCCCATGCAGTGGGACAGCGGAAAGAACCTGGGCTTCAGCGACGGCTGCGCCGACAGCCTCTACCTGCCCGTGGACCCCGCCGCCGACGCGCCCACCGTGGCCGCCCAGCAGGGCGATCCCGCCTCGCTCCTCGAAACCGTGCGCGCGCTGCTTTCCCTGCGGCATAAGGAAAGCGACCTGCAGGCCGACGCGGACTTTTCGCCCCTGTGCGCCGACCCCGAAAGGCCCTTCGTATACCGCCGCGGCAGCCTGCTGCTGGCCGTGAACCCCGCGGGCGCGCCCGCCGATACCGGCGTCGACGTGTCGGGCCGGGAGATCATTTTCGCGATCGGTCAGGCGCAGGCGGACGCCGGCACGCTCGTCCTGGGCGCTCAGAGCTTCGCCGTGGTGAAGTAACATGAATTCTGAAAGGTGATGGCAGCATGAAGATTTCCACCAAAGGACGCTACGCGCTGCGCATGCTGATCGATCTGGCGGAGCACGGCAGCGCGGGCTTCGTCCCCCTGAAGGATATCGCCGAGCGGCAGAACATCAGCAAAAAATACTTGGAGCAGATCATCCCGCTGTTCAACCGCACAGACATGCTGCGTACCAACCGCGGCGCGCAGGGCGGCTATATGCTCGCGCGCACGCCCGATAAATACACGGTCGGCGAAGTGCTGCGCCTGACCGAAGGCCCGCTCGCGCCCGTTGCCTGCGCGGAGCAGGACCCCGTGCTCTGCGACCGCAGCGTGGATTGCGCCACCCTGCCGGTATGGCGCGGGCTCAACAAGGCGATCAACGATTACCTCGACAGCATCACCCTGCAGGACATTCTGGATCAGCAGCGCGAGCGCTACGCCAACGATTATGTGATCTGAAGCTCTTTCTATTTCAGGCGCGGAAGCATTTTCCGCGCCTTTTTTATACTAATTCTCATCTAATACTATTCTCAGTATAAAAGATTATCAGATTTGGGATGGATTTTTCGCCCTGGCTAAGCTGAACGCAGGGAGGCTGAGGGCGGGCAATCCGGCAGATTGCCGCCCGAAACCCGCGCGCAGGCCCTTGCGCAGGGCGCGGGGCGTACAAAGCAAGGCCTGAGGGGAAAGACGCCCGCTGATTCAATGTTTCAGAGGGGAATCAGTATTATATTTCACGCACGCCATTACACCGTTCGCGTTCCGGAACGCGGATAGCGCGAAGCGGTTCTCAGTATTCAAACTCACCCTCGAACACGAAGGTCACCGCGCCGGTGAGCACGATCCTGTCCTCGGTGCAGTTGACGGTCAGGTCGCCGCCGGCGAGCTTGACGGTGATATCGCGCCCGGCTTCGCACAGCCCGCGTTTCACGGCGGCGGCGGCGACGGCGCAGGCGCCGGTGCCGCATGCCAGGGTTTCGCCGTTGCCGCGCTCCCACACGCGCATGCGCAGGGTGGTGCGGTTGATCACGCGCGCGAACTCGGTATTGACGCGCTCGGGGAAGCACGGGGCGTACTCAAACTGCGGGCCGACCTCGCCAAGGTCGATGCCGTCTATGGCGTCGCAGAACACCACGCAATGCGGATTGCCCACCGACAGGCAGGTAACGGGATACGTTCTGCCGCCGATCTCAAGAGGCCGGCCGATCACGGGATCGCCCAGGCCGACGACCGGCACCTGCGCCGCCGCGAAGGCCGCGCGGCCCATGTCCGCCGCCACCGAATGCACCTTGCCATCCCGCAGGTAGACCCGCAGGTGATGCACGACGCCCGCCGATTCCACGCTGATGAACTCGCTGCGCACGCGGCCGGTATCGTACAGGTATTTGGCGATGCAGCGGATATTGTTGCCCGCCATCTTTCCCTCGCTGCCGTCGCGGTTGAAGGAGCGCATGCGCGCGTCGGCGATCTCGGATTTTTCGATCAGCACGATGCCGTCGCCGCCGATGCCGTAGTGCGGCGCGCACAGCTGCACGCACAGCGATTCGGGACAGGTGATACGCCCGTCGAAGTTCTCGATAAAGATATAATCGTTGCCGCAGGAGTGCATCTTGACGAAATGGATGCGCTGCCGCCATTTGCGCATATGGTTGATATCGATCAGCTCGATATTCTGCTGGGTGAAGCGGCTGTCCATGATATCGGCCAGCGCGCCCGCGGTATCCAGCGAGGTCAGGCAGGGAATGCCCAGCTGCATGGCCTTGCGGTGCAGCACGGTATAATCGCCCACCGTGGCGTCCTTGACCGCGCCGGTATACACGATATAATGGATCGCGCCAGATTCCATAAGCCCCGTGATCTCGTCGCTTTCCGAGGCGTTCGCCACGGCGGTCACGGCGATATCCAGGGTGGCGATCGTCTCGGCGGTGCCGCCCGTTGCGTACAGCGTAAGCCCCAGATCGTAAAAGCGCTTGGCAAGGCCGATGATCTCCTGATAGTCGTTCTCCTCCACGCTGAGCAGCACGCCGGTGTTTTCGCGGTGGTGCGGCGAGGGCACGCGCAGCCCGGAGGCCGTCAGCCCCTTGAACAGCGCCTCGGCCATGGTCTTGCCGATGCCGAGCACCTCGCCGGTGGATTTCATTTCGGGGCCCAGGATGCTGTTTGCGTCGCTGAGCTTTTCAAAGCTGAACACCGGCACCTTGACGGCGGTATAGGGCGGCGTGCGGTAGAGCCCCGTGCCGTAGCCCAGATCGATGAGCCGTTCGCCCAGCATGACGCGGCTGGCCAGATCGACCATGGGCACCTTGGTCACCTTGCTGATGTAGGGCACGGTGCGCGACGCCCGGGGATTGACCTCGATCACGTACAGTTCGCCGTCGTAGATCAGGTACTGGATATTGACCAGCCCCTTCGTGCCCAAGGCCAGCGCCAGCTTTTCGCTGCAATCGCAGATCTTTTTGAGGAAAATATCGTTGAGGTTATAGGGCGGATACACGGCAATGCTGTCGCCGCTGTGCACGCCCGCGCGCTCGATGTGCTCCATGATGCCGGGGATCAGCACGTCGGCGCCGTCCGATATCACGTCGACCTCCAGCTCGATGCCGGGCAGGTACTGGTCGATGAGCACGGGGTTTTCTATTCCCCCGGCCAGGATGCGGCGCATATAATCCTCGGTCTGCTCCCGGCAGCGGCTGATGGTCATGTTCTGCCCGCCGATCACATAGCTGGGCCGCAGCAATACCGGATAGCCCAGGGTCTCGGCGGCGCGGATCGCTTCCTCCATCGTGCGCACGCCCATGCCCCGGGGACGGCGGATGCCGAAGCGCTCCAGCAGCGCGTCGAACCGCTCGCGGTCCTCGGCGATATCGATGGACTCGGCGCTCGTGCCCAGGATGCGGATGCCGCGCGAATCCAGGAACTGGGTCAGCTTGATGGCCGTCTGTCCGCCGAAGGCCACCACCACGCCCACGGGCTTTTCGACGTTTATGATATTCATCACGTCCTCGGGGCAGAGCGGTTCAAAGTACAGCCGGTCGGCGGTATCGTAATCGGTGGATACCGTTTCGGGGTTGTTGTTGACGATCACCACGTCGTAGCCCATTTCCCGCAGCGTCCATACGCAGTGCACCGAGCTGTAATCAAACTCGATGCCCTGGCCGATGCGGATGGGTCCGCTGCCCAGCACCATGACCACGGGCTTGCCGCTGCGCCGCAGCGCCCTGCTTTCGCAGGCCGCGTCGCAGCAGGAATAGAAATAGGGCGTTTCGGCGGCGAACTCCGCGCCGCAGGTGTCCACCATTTTATAGCTGAACGCGAAGTCGGGCAGCGCTTCGCAGCCCGCCAGGCGCCTGAGCGCGGCGTCGGGATAGCCCATCCGCTTGGCGCGGCGGTACTCCTCCGCCGACAGCCCGTTTTTCTGTATTTTCTGCTCAAACTCCGCCATTCCCCGCATTTTGCACAGGAACCAGCGGTCGATCCTGGTGATATCAAAGATTTCGTCGGGTGTCATGCCCGCCTTGAGCGCCTCGAACACCGTAAACAGCCGCCGGTCGTCCTGCGCGGCAAGGCGCTCGCGAAGCGGCGCTGCGCTGAGCGGCGCGGCGTTCAGCGTATCCAGGCCCACCTCGGCGCCGCGCACGGCCTTCATCAGCGCTTCCTCGAAGCTCTGCCCGATGGCCATTACCTCGCCCGTCGCCTTCATCTGCGTGCCCAGGCGGCGGCTGGAGCCGTGGAATTTATCGAAGGGCCATTTGGGGAATTTGACCACCACGTAGTCCAGCGCGGGCTCGAAGCAGGCGCAGGTCTTGCCGGTGATGTCGTTGGCAATCTCGTCCAGGCTGTAACCCAGGGCGATGCGCGTGGTGATTTTCGCAATGGGATAGCCCGTGGCCTTGCTCGCCAGCGCGGAGGAGCGGCTCACGCGCGGATTGACCTCGATCACGGCGTATTCAAAGCTGTCCGGGTTCAGCGCGAACTGGCAGTTGCAGCCGCCCACGATGCCGATGGCCTCGATCATGCGCAGCGACGCCGTGCGCAGCATCTGATACTCGCGGTCGCTGAGCGTAAGCGCCGGGGCCACCACGACGCTGTCACCGGTATGCACGCCCACGGGGTCCACGTTTTCCATGCTGCACACGGCGATGGCGTTGCCCAGGCCGTCGCGCATGGTTTCAAACTCGATCTCCTTCCAGCCCGCAATGCTCTTTTCGACCAGGATCTGCGTGATGGGGCTCAGATCCAGGCCGCTGCGGGCGATCAGGCGCATTTCGTTTTCGTCCTGGGCGATGCCGCCGCCCGAGCCGCCCAGCGTGTAGGCGGGGCGCACGATGACGGGATAGCCGATCCGCTCCGCCGCGGCCAGCGCGTCCGGCACGTTTCCGGCGATCTCGCTTGGCACGCAGGGCTGGCCGATCGCCCGCATGGTATCGCGGAAGCGCTCGCGGTCCTCCGCTCGCTCGATGGCTTCGATGGGAGAGCCCAGCAGGCGCACGCCGTACTTCTGCAGCGTACCGTCGCGGCTCAGCTGCATCGCGAGCGTCAGCGCCGTCTGGCCGCCCAGGCCCGCGAGCAGGCTGTCGGGCCGTTCCTTCTCGATGATGCGGCGCACGGTTTCCGGCGTCAGCGGCTCCAGATAGATTTCGTCGGCCAGGTGCTGATCGGTCATGATGGTGGCGGGATTGCTGTTGAGCAGCACCACGTTGACGCCTTCGCCGCGCAGCACGCGACAGGCCTGCGCGCCCGCGTAATCAAACTCCGCGGCCTGGCCGATCACGATGGGCCCGCTGCCGATCACCAGCACCTTGCGGATACCGGAATCCTTAGGCATGGCGTTTCCCTCCCATCATACCGATAAAGCGGTCGAATAAAAATCCCGTATCCTTCGGCCCGGAACAGGCCTCGGGGTGAAACTGCACGGTAAAGCAATCCAGCCCGGGATAAGCCATTCCCTCGCAGCTGCCGTCGTTGGCGTTGACGAAGGTTTCCAGGCCTTTGCCCGCGAGGCTGCCGGCCACCACGGCGTAACCGTGGTTCTGGCTGGTGATCCAGGTGCGGCCAGTCTGGGCGTCGCGCACGGGCTGATTGCCGCCGCGGTGGCCGTACTTGAGCTTCACGGTATCGCCGCCCATCGCCAGGGCGGTCAGCTGATGCCCCAGGCAGATGCCGAAAACCGGCTTTTTGCCAAGCAGCGCGGCGATCTCGGCGATGCAGCCGGTATTCTCCTTGGGGTCGCCGGGGCCGTTCGACAGCATCACGCCGTCGGGATCGTCGGCCAGCACGGTTTCCGCTTTGGTATCGGAGGGCCAGACGGTCACGCGGCAGCCGCGGCTTTGCAGGCTGCGCACGATATTGCGCTTCGCGCCGTAGTCCAGCAGCGCCACGCGGTATTTTTCGGTTCCCTGCGCGGGGAACACCTGCTTTTCGCGGCAGGTGACGGCGCGCACGGCGTCCCGCACGGCGTAATCGCGCAGGGCGGTAAGGTCGTCCGGCACTTTATCGCAGATCATGGCGTTCATCACGCCTTCCTCGCGCGTGACGCGCACGATCTCGCGCGTGTCCACGCCGCACAGGCCCGGAATGCCCTGCCGTTTCAGGTATTCGTCCACCGTGTACTGGCTGCGGAAATTGGAGGGCGCGTCGCACAGCTCCCGCACGATATAGCCGAACAGCGCGCTTTTGCCCTCAAAATCCGCCTCGATCATGCCGTAATTGCCGATCAGCGGGAAGCTGTGGGTCACGATCTGACCGTAATAGCTGGGATCGGTCAGCGTTTCGATATACCCTTCCATGCCGGTCGTAAAGACCAGTTCCCCCACACGGTCAACAGGGGCGCCGATGCGGCGTCCCTCAAAAACCTGACCGTTGCTCAAAACCAGATATGCCATTTCATTGCCTCTGTGATTAAACTGATCCTGAACTCTGATGAAAAGACGCCTGCTTTTCATACTATTCTCAGTATAAAAGATTAAGGGAGGCGTAGCAGCGCTACGTTGACCGGAATGAAGCAACGCCAAGACGGAAAAGACACCCAAAGATGATAAGATTTTAGATTGAGAATAGTATCAGCAGAGGTTAGGATAATGTTGCCGCCATGACCGCCTTGATGGTGTGCATGCGGTTTTCGGCCTCGTCGAACACGATGGATTGCGCGCCTTCAAACACCGCGTCGGTAACCTCCATCGCGGTCAGGCCGTATTTTTCATGGATCTGCCTGCCGATGCCGGTGTTCAGGTCGTGGAAGGAGGGCAGGCAATGCATGAAGCGGCACTGCGGCCCGGCCTTTTCCATCAGCGCTTCGTTCACCTGGTAGGGCAGCAGATCGCGGATGCGCTCCTGCCACACCGCGTCGGGCTCGCCCATGGACACCCAGACGTCGGTATAGATCACGTCGGCGTCCCGCACGGCGGCGTCGGGATCCTCGCTGAACGTCAGCTCGGCCCCGGATTCCGCGGCGAAGGCCCGGCACTTTGCGATCAGCGCCGGATCGGGGAAATATTTCGCGGGCGCGCAGGCCGTGAAGCGCAGCCCCATTTTGGCGCAGGCCACCATCAGGCTGTCGCCCATATTATAGCGTGCGTCGCCCATGTACACCAGCTTTTTCCCGCGCACGCCGCCAAAGTGCTCCTCGATCGTCATCAGGTCGGCCAGCGCCTGGGTGGGGTGGAACTCGTTGGTCAGCCCGTTCCATACCGGAACGCCCGAATACTTCGCCAGGTCTTCCACGATGCGCTGGCCGAAGCCGCGGTACTCGATGCCGTCGTACATGCGGCCCAGCACCCGGGCGGTATCGGCGATGCTCTCCTTCTTTCCGATCTGGCTGCCGCTGGGATCCAGATAGGTGCTGTGCATGCCCAGGTCGGCCGCCGCCACCTCGAAGGCGCAGCGCGTGCGCGTGCTGGTTTTTTCAAAGATCAGGGCGATATTTTTGCCCTCGCACAGCCTGTGGGCGATCCCGGCTTTTTTCTTCTGTTTCAGCTCCGCCGCCAGCCGCAGCAGGGCGGAAATCTCCTCCGGCGTATAATCCAGCAGGGTCAGGAAGGAACGTCCTCGCATCGAAGTCATCTGTCTCTCCTCCGTCAAAGCACTTTGGACAAAAAGCTCTGCAGCCTTTCGGACTTGGGCGATCCGAATATCTCGGCGGGCGTGCCTTCCTCGGCGATCACGCCGCTGTCCAGGAAGATAACGCGGGTGCCCACCTCGCGCGCGAAGCCCATTTCATGCGTGACCACCACCATGGTCATGCCGGTGCGGGCCAACTGCTTCATCACGTCCAGCACCTCGCCCACCATTTCGGGGTCGAGCGCGCTGGTAGGCTCGTCAAACAGCAGCACTTCGGGCTGCATGGCCAGGGCGCGCACGATGGCTACGCGCTGCTTCTGGCCGCCGCTGAGCTGGGCGGGATAGGCGCTGGCCTTGTCCTGAAGGCCCACGCGCCCGAGCAGCTCCATCGCGGTCTTCTCGGCCTGTTCCTTGCTCATCAGCCCCGTGCGCACGGGCGCGAGGATGATGTTTTTCAGGATCGTCATGTTGGGGAACAGGTTGAAATGCTGAAACACCATGCCCATCTTCTGCCGCATCTTGTTGATGTCGGTCTTGGGATCGGTCATGGAAACGCCGTCGAACAGGATTTCGCCGGACGTGGGCTCCTCCAGCAGATTGAGGCAGCGCAGGAAGGTGCTTTTCCCCGAGCCCGACGCGCCGATGATCACCACGCATTCGCCCTTTTCAATGTGCTCGGAAACGTTGTTCAGCACGCGGAGCGAACCGAAATCCTTGCACAGGTTTTTAACGACGATCACTTGCGCGCAGCCTCCTTTCAAAGATGCTCAGCAGCCATGTAAAGGCCATGACCAGCACCAGATAGATCAGCGCCGCGCCCAGGAACGGGAACATGGCCTCGTAGGTGCGGCTCACGACGCCGCGGGCGGCGTAAATCAGCTCCTTGCCGCCGATGACGCTGATCAGCGAGGTATCCTTGAGCAGCACGATGAACTCGTTGCCCAGGGCGGGCAGGATCGCCTTGACGGCCTGCGGCACGATGACGAACCGCATGGTGTCGGTATAGCCCAGGCCCAGGCTGCGCCCGGCCTCCATCTGGCCCACGTCCACGGCCATCAGGCCGCCGCGGATGATCTCGCTGGTATACGCGCCGGAGTTGATGCCCAGCGTCAGCGCGCCCACGAGCGCGAAATCCTTGCTGGACGCGAATATCACAAAGCCCATGATCATCAGCTGCACCATCATGGGCGTGCCGCGGATCACCGTGACGTAAATATTGAAAACAAAATTGATCGCGCCCAGCAGCACGTTTCTGTGCCCCTTGCGCTGCTGGTCGTGGGCCGTGCGCACGATGGCGACGATCAGCCCCAGGAACACGCCGATCAGCAGCGCGATGGCGGTCACGTACAGCGTGGTCTGCACGCCGTTCAGGTATTGCTTCCACCGGTCCTTATAAATGAACGCCTGATACACATACACGTACAGCTTCTGCCAGACCGTGACCGGTTCCCCGGCTGTGACCAGCGCCTTCAAAGCCTCATACTGTTCCAAGCAAACACCACCTTATGAACGTTCAAGCGGGCACAGAGCGCTTGAACGTGCCCTGTGCCCGGTTTTACGCGCCGCGTTACGCGGCCGGCCGAATCATCAGTTGTACCACTGGGCAATGATGGCGTCCACCGTGCCGTCCGCGATCAGCTCCTGCAGGGCGGCGTTCAGGGCGTCCAGCAGGCCGGTATCCTGCTTGAACACGCCGAAGGCGTAGGATTCCACATCGTAGGTGGTCTGTACCATGGTCAGGCCGGGATGCTGGGCCACATACGCCTTGCCGACGGCGTCATCCAGCACGATGCAGTCCACCTGCCCGTTCAAAAGCGCCTGGAAGGCCAGGGAGTAGGTATCGTACGCCGTTACCTTGTCCTCGCCGAAGCTGTCCTCGGTCAGATCCTGGCCGGTGGTGCCGGCCTGCACGCCGATGCTCTGTTCGCCCAGGTTGTCCATGGTGATGTCCGCGCCTTCCTTGAACACGATGGCCTGCTGGATATCCACGTAGGTATCGGTGAAATCAAACCAGGTGCTGCGCTCGATCGCCTTTTCGCCCGTGGCGGTCACGCCGGACACCACCAGGTCGGTCTTGCCCAGCTGGGCGGCCAGCAGCGCGGAAGCGAAATCCATGGGCACGGCCTCGACCTCGAGGCCCAGCTTTTCGCCGATCAGCGCCATGATGTCGGGCTCGATGCCGACGATGTTGTCTTCGTCGTCGCGGCTTTCAAAGGGCGGGAAATCGGGGCTGGTGGCGTAGGTCAGCTTGCCCTTTTCGATCGTGGTGAATTCGCCTTCGGCGACGGCGGCGGTCAGGGCAAAGAGCATAACGAGGGAAAGCAGAACGGCAATCGTCTTTTTCATGGTGATATCTCCTTTTCTATCAATCGTATGAAATTGGGAAACAGGCAATTTTTATATGAAGCGCAAAAGCGCTTACTTTTGGTTTTTCGCGTCCACCATGGCCTGCACCGCGATGGGCAGCCCGTAGAGGTTGATGAAGCCCGCGGCCTGGCTCTGGTCGTAATCGCTCTCGCCGAAGGTGGCGATCGATTCGCTGTACAGGCTCCAGGGGCTCTCGATGCCGGCCTTGATGATGTTGCCCTTGTACAGCTTGAGCTTTACCGTGCCGGTGACGTGCTCCTGCGTCTTGGTCACGAACGCGCTGAGCGCTTCGCGCAGCGGGGTGAACCACTGGCCGTTGTACACCAGTTCGGCGAAGGTGATGGACAGCCGCTGCTTTTCATGCAGCGTCATCTTGTCCAGGCAGATGCTTTCCAGCGCTTCGTGCGCACGGTACAGGATGGTGCCGCCCGGCGTCTCGTACACGCCGCGGCACTTTATGCCCACCAGCCGGTTCTCCACGATGTCGATGATGCCGATGCCGTTCGCGCCGCCGATCGCGTTGAGCTTGAGGATGATCTCCTTGGCGCTCATCGCTTCGCCGTTCAGCTTGACGGGCTTGCCCTGGTCAAACTCCAGGGTGATGTAGGTCGGCTCGTCGGGCGCCTGCGCCGGGGATACGCCCATTTCCAGGAAACCGGGCTTTTCGTACTGCGGCTCGTTCGAGGGATCCTCCAGGTCCAATCCCTCGTGGCTCAGGTGCCACAGGTTCTTGTCCTTGCTGTAATTGGTCTCGCGGTTGATCTTGAGCGGGATGTTATGCGCCTCGGCGTAATCGATCTCCTCCTCGCGGCTCTTGATCGTCCATTCGCGCCAGGGGGCGATGATCGGCATGCCCGGCGCGAAATGCTTGACCGCAAGCTCGAAGCGCACCTGGTCGTTGCCCTTGCCGGTGCAGCCGTGGCAGATGGCGTCCGCGCCCTCCTTCAGCGCGATCTCCACCAGGCCCTTGGCGATGCAGGGACGCGCGTGGCTGGTGCCCAGCAGGTAATCCTCGTAGATCGCCCCGGCCTGCATGGTCGGGATGATGTATTCGTCCACGTATTCGTCGGTCAGGTCCAGCACGTACAGCTTCGAAGCGCCGGTCTTGATCGCCTTCTCCTCCAGGCCGTCCAGCTCGTCGCCCTGGCCCACGTTGCCCGATACGGCGATGACCTCGCAGTTGTTGTAGTTCTCTTTCAGCCAGGGTATGATAACGGAGGTGTCCAGGCCTCCGGAATAAGCCAATACGACCTTTTTGATGTCCGCCTTGTTCATGGGGTGCCCTCCTTGAATGATTATGCATCTTTTATACTACTTATGCATTTGTTTGTCAAGCGTTTTTCGCCATAAATACAATCCAAATGCAATCCCGCCGAAACATGTTTTCCGCGTGCGTTTTTTGACCAGAATGGAAAAGGCCGCGCCGGACAGACGCTCCGGCCCAGCCCCTTTTCCCGCGAAACGCAGGGAGTAGCGCGGGGCGAGTCAAAAGAAAGCGCGTATTTCCTCCTTGTTTCGCGGAAATACGGCGCTTCTTGTCTTATTTCCCTATTTGCACCATGGCTCTCAGAAAAGAATCAGTAATGCGTTACGGCACGTCGTGGCTGATCAGATCGTCGTAGGTTTCGCGCCGCACGATGACCTTTTTTTCGTTTCCGCGCAGCGCGACCATGGCCGGGCGCGGCAGGCGGTTATAATTGCTCGCCATGGAATAATGATACGCTCCGGTCACCAGCACGGCCAGGATATCCCCCGCTTTCGCGCGGGGCAGGGGCACGTCCTCGGCGATGAGGTCGCCCGACTCGCAGCACTTGCCCGCGATGGTCACGCTGCCCTCGGGGGCGTCGCCCGCGCGGTCGGCGATCAGCGCGGGGTGCTTCGCCCCGTAGAGGATATAGCGCGGGTTGTCGGCCATGCCGCCGTCCACCGCCACATAGGTGCGGATGCCGGGAATGGTCTTGACGCTGCCCACCGTGTACAGCGTAACGCCCGCGTTGCCCACGATGGCGCGGCCCGGCTCGAACATCAGGCAGGGAAGCGGCAGGGCAAGGCGTTCGGCCTCGCTTTTCACGGTATCCGCCACGCGCCGGATATAATCGGCCAGCAGCGGCGGATCGTCCTTCGCGTCGTAGCGGATGCCGAAGCCGCCGCCCAGGTTGAGAATGCGCGTGCGCATGCCCAGGCTGTCGCGCAGCTCCGCCATCAGCGCCATCATGCGGTGAATGGCCTCGCAGAAGGGCTCGATCTCGAAGATCTGCGAGCCGATATGGCAATGCACGCCCTCCACCCGCACGTTGGGCAGGCCCGCCGCCCTGCGGTGGATCTCCAGCGCCTCGCCGGTTTCCAGCGCGACGCCGAACTTGCTGTCGATCTGGCCGGTCTTGATATATTCGTGGGTGTGACAGTCCACGCCGGGCTTGACCCGGAACAGGATCTTCTGCACGACGCCCTTTTCCCCGGCGATCGCGTTGACCCTGTCCAGCTCTTCCCGGTTATCCACCACAAAAAAGCCCACGCCCGCGTCCATGGCCAGGGCTATTTCCTCCGGGGTTTTGCAATTGCCGTGGAAAAACACCTTTTCCATCGGGAAGCCCGCTTTCAGAAGCGTATACACCTCGCCGCCGGATACCGCGTCGGCGCCCAAGCCCTCCTCCGCCGCCACGCGCGCGGTATGCAGCGTGCACAGCGCTTTGCTCGCGAACAGCGCCATGCTCTCGCCCGCATAGCAATCGGCCAGTGTCTGCCTGTATTCGCGGCAGTTGCGCCGCATCTGGTCCTCGTCCAGCACATACAGCGGCGTTCCGTACTCCTTTGCCAGGGCCACGGCATCGTGGCTTCCGATCATCAGATGATTGTCCGCGCTCACGGACAGACATTCAGCGTACAGCATAAACCCTCATCCTTTGCGGTGGAATATGCTCTGTATTGTACCATATCCCGCCCGCCGCGGCGGTATCTATTTTGCATTTCCTGCTTTTGCGGAAAAGCCGGCGTTTTTTATAAATAAAGAGCCGGGACGCATACGGGAGAAGACCGCCCTTCGGCGGCCCTTTTCGTTTCTCCGTATGAATCCCGGCTTTGAACGAGCGCGGCGAAAGCCGCGTTCACTGGCTCATGGCGTTTTCCACCCCGGCCACGTGTCCTCTGAGCGCTTCCAGGAAGGCGGGCATCGCGGCGATGCGCGTCTCCTCCTCCTGGCCGAGGTACTCCTTGCACAGCAGCAGCATATCCCCCGAGGCGCGGCAGAGATCCTCATAGCGCATCTGCATGAGGTCCAGGCGCACCTTCATGCGGTCGCGGCCGGCCTGCGGGTCGGCGTTCAGCGCGCGGTCGAGCAGCGCGTTCATGCCGGTGAGCATCTGGCGCACGTCGCTGTCGCCAAGCGCGGCGGCCTTCTGGGCGATCTCTTCGCGCAGTCCCGCGTCCCCGTCCGCCGCAGCCAGCGGGTCCCGGCAGTCGACGCCCTCCGCGCGCAGCTCTTCGGCCACCTGCCGGATCAGCTGCGGCCGTTTTTTGAGCACGGAACGGTACTTGTTCTGGTAGCGCAGCATCAGCGAATGGTCGCCGCCCGACAGCGCCATGACCGCGGCGCGCACGCTCTGCCCCTGTGCCTGCGCGGTCAGCACGCCGCGCACAAGGTCATGCACCTCCTGCTCGCTGAAGGTTTCAAAAGGCGCGGCCCGGCGCACGGCCCGGCCGTCCCGGGGGCGCATCTGCATATAATAGTAATTGCGCACGCTGTTGGGCTTGCGGCCAAGCGTTTCCCCCATGCGCTCAAACACCGAGCGCAGCGGCTGGCCGCTCTCGTTCGCCGCCTGAATCTGCCGCCACAGCTGGTCGATTTCGTCCTCGTGCCATCCGCCGTGAGCGCGTACCGCCGTCTGTTCCATATCGATCCCTCCGCTAAAAACAATCTTTACTCCACATAGTATGCACACGCGGCCGGACTGATATGCGCGTTCATTGCGCCGCGGCAAAGATTTTTGTTAAAAATCTGTGAACGGCTGCAACAAATTGACCCTCCGTTTCGTCTATATGGTGAGGTGATAATTATGAGGCACAACCAGAGCGCATCCCTTCACTCCGGAATCCGGCTGGACCCCGCCCTTTGCACGGTCCATCTTTTTCAGCATCATTACCGCCTGACGCAGCAGGAATACCTGCTGTTCGACCAGCTGCTGCAAAGCGCCCTGCGCGCGGCGGACAGCGGCGCGCCCGTTCCCGCGCTGAGCCGGGATGAACTGCTCTGCGGCGCGTGGGGCAGCGCGACGGGCTATGAAACGCGCACGGTCGACGTGCACGTTCAGCGCCTGCGCGCCAAGATGGGCAGCGATCTGATCACCACCGTATACCGCAAGGGCTACTGCATCAATCCGAGCGCGCTTTGCCGCTTCGCCGCGTCCTGACAGACCGGCAGACGGGGAGGCTTCCGGCATGCCGCAGCGATCCCCGCCTGTTTTTGATTACTGCGCCCGGCTTCTGAGCATGCCGGTCAGCCCGCCCGCTGCGATGCCCAGCAGCAGATCGGCCAGATAGCTGAAGGCGGCCAGCGTTCTGCCGGCAAGCAGCGCGTAAACCAGCACGCCGACGGCCATGTACGCCAGGCCCACCAGCGCGCCGCGCGCCGCGCCGTTCTCGCCGCCGCGGGCGACCGCCGCGCACACGCCAAGCACGATCGCCAGCAGCTTGATCCCCTGGTTCACCGCGCGCACCGCGTTGTCCGGGATCGCGGCCAATGAAATGATCAGCGCGAAAACCGCCACCAGCGCCGCCGTCGCGGCAATCGCAAGCAATACGCCCTTCAGTATTCCGGCCCACGCGCCGTTCAGCCGGCGTGTCATGGCATGATTCATACGCAACACCCCTTTCATCGCTATCCCGATATATGCGCGGCAGCGCGCGCGTATGCGGATTTTTTTCCGGAAAGGGATGCCATTATGCCGATTATGCTGTATAATGGAAAAAAAGATCCCGTAAAAGGAGGCTTTCGCCATGAAAAAGTTGATCGCCGCGGTTTTGATGCTTTGCCTGCTCACGCTGTGCGCGGGAGCGCTGGCCGACGCGCCCGCTACCTATTTCGGCTTCGAGTCTTACCCGACCGAGCCCGTCATTCAGGGGCCGGACGCGAACGGCAACTGGACCGGCGAAGTCATCGCCAAGCAGATCACGCTGTTCAGCCAGGCCAAAAGCAGCTCCACCGCCCTGCGCAAGCTGCCCAACGGCACGATGTTCGATATCCTCGATCTCAAGGGCGATTACGCGCATGTCTCGGTGCCCAACGAGTACGGCGGGGCCGACGTGGGCTACGTGATCTTTGCCTATGTGCTGGAAAACCCGACGCACATCGTCCTGCGCAGCAACCGCAACGTATACGCCCTCGCCGGGCCCTACGCCGTCAACAAGCGCGTGGGCACCATCGATAATTACCAGCGCTTCACCGTCATCGCCGAAACCGGCAATTACTATATCGTATCCTTCCGCGACGCCGTCGCCTTCCTGCCCATGAGCGCCGATTACTGGGTGGAGGAAGCGCTGCAGGATACCCTGCAGGGCCCCAGCACGCCCGCCGTCGTCGCCTATGACAAAACCAAGGTCTACGGCTACGCCTCCACCGACTACGGAAAGATCGATCAGCTCAGCGCCGGCACCCCCGTTCAGGTCTACTATACCACCAACGGCTTCGCCGCCATCGGCTATAAAAACGTCCTGGCCTTCATCGCGATGACCGACCTGATCTTCTGAGAATATTCTCAGGAGAAGCGCTGATTCGCATAGGACACAGGAAAAGCAGGAACCGGTTTCTTTCTGGATGGATCTTTCCCGACAGGCACTGTGCATGGGAGACCGGCAGATCCTGTTTTCGGATATTTCCGATATGTCCATGGTGCAGACGACCCGGCTTTTGTTCACCACAGAACAGGGGTATTTCGAGATCCACTCAAAGCAGGCTGTTTTGCGTCCCTATGTTTTGGTCTGGCAGGAAGTGCACAATAGAATGGAGTAGTACAATGTTACTAGCAAGTACCGAAGTACAGCAGATCTTTTATGCGACCGATGGTGTATGGAACCTGATCATCCAACTGGGGATCATCGCGGCTGTCGTACTCTTTGCCAATATGCTGCGCAGATGTGTGCCGGTGATCCGCAGAACCCTGATGCCGGTCTCTGTTCTTGCGGGTTTTATCATGCTGGGGCTTAAGCTGGTTTTGCAGCATGGCTTTGGTATTGATGATATCTTCGATATCGATGTGCTGGACACCTTGGTCTACCATTGTATCGCTCTGGGCTTCATCGCCATGAGTCTGCGCACCAGCGCCAAGACCGACAAGAACAACTCCGCAGCCGGCGTCAAAT
>CACWLY010000032.1 GCA_902761825.1 uncultured Eubacteriales bacterium | reverse complement strand
CTTGGCAAACAGGGTGTCATCCTTGCCGATGCCCACGTTGAGGCCGGGATGGATGTGGGTGCCGCGCTGACGCACCAGGATGTTGCCCGCCAGGACGAACTGACCGTCGGCGCGCTTGGGTCCGAGGCGCTTGCTTTCGCTGTCGCGGCCGTTACGGGTGGAGCCCATACCTTTTTTATGAGCGAACAGCTGAAGATTCATTTTCAACATGGTGTTGTTCCTCCGTTCTTGCTTCACCGGTCGGTGAACGAAATATGTTTGGGATACGATGCGGCAATGTCGCTGATGCCCTGTTCAAACACCCGCAGAATGACCTGCGCATCGTGACTGCTTTCCCCGGGCGGGATGCGCACCGTCAGGAAGCCGTCCCTTTCCTCCGTCTCGGGGGTGACCCCGGCGACGCGCTGCAGGCTGTTGCAGCAGGTGATGGAAAGCGCCGATACGGCCGCGCATACGATGTCGCTTCCGGCTTCGGCATAGCCGCTGTGGCCTTTGCACGAAAAGCCGGTCAATCGGCCGTCGGGCGCATGAAACAGGGTGATCCGGGTCATCAGCCGTTGATAGCGGTGATTTCCACCTTGGTGAAGGGCTGGCGATGGCCGGCCTTACGGCGGTAATTCTTCTTGCTCTTATACTTGAAAACGATGATCTTCCTGCTCTTGCCCTGCTGCAGCACTTTGCCCTTTACGGCAGCGCCGGCCAGCACGGGATTGCCAACCTCGACGGTATCGCCGCCGAGCATGAGCACGGGGAAGGTCACTTCATCGCCCACCTGGTTGTCGAGCTTTTCCACATAGATTACGTCTCCCTGAGAGACACGGTACTGTTTGCCGCCGGTCGCAATAATCGCGTACATTCTGGCAGCACCTCCTTATACAAACTCGCCGGAAACATAAAGCATTTTCAGCCTTGAGGCAGCGCCTGAGCGCGTTTAAAGAGCCCCTTCCGAGCGGCACCGGGATAATATAGCACAAAAACAAAGGAAAGTCAAGGGTTTTTTCGCATTCTCCTTCGCTTTTTCGCCATGCCGCGCGCCTCTGTCACCATACGCGCGGGATCAACCGATAACGAACGCGCCGCATATACTCCTCATAGCCGGGCAGGCCCTGCCTGAGCACCTTTTCCTCGTTGAGGATGCGCCGGACGATCAGCGGGATATAGAGCAGCATGACGCAGAAGGAGATGAGCGAGCCCAGGATCAGCGGCATCATGAGAAAGAGCGCCAGCGTCACCGCGTACATCGGATGCCGCACAATGCCGTACAGGCCGGTATCGATCACGCGCTGACCGCGCTGCACCTCCACCGTGCGCGACAGATACGCGTTTTCCCGCAGCACCTCGGCGTACAGCGCGTACGCGGCCAGGAAAACGGCGCAGGCGGCCCAGCTGACCCACGCCGGCAGCGGCAGCCAGCCGAAGCGCTCGTTGAGCCCGGCCAGGATGAACGCACAGAGGAACATGAGCGCGCTCAGCGCGATCACGCGCCTTTGCTCGTCCTCCTTTTCGCCCGCCTGCAGGCGTTTGCGCAGCAGCTCCGGGCAGCGGCGCATCATCACGAGGCCCGCGCAGAACATGGGAACGAACAGCGCCCCCATCAGCAGCCAGCCCTTCCAAAAGCGCAGCGTGCCTGCCGGAAGGAAAATCAGCGCGCCCACCAGCAGCAGGCCGCCGAAAAACTTGATCATTGCCTGTCTGAACAATTGCCTGTCCATGGTTATGCCTCCGGTCATCGATCTTCCATCGCCTTTTTCCATTCCTCCGTCAGCCGTTCCAGCGTCCAGGCGGCGTTTGCCGGGCTGGTGGAAGGCAGCGCCGTATGCCGCACAGGCAGTGCCGCCCAATACCTGAGATACAGCTTTTCGGCCGTTTTGCCGTTGAGCAGCACATGCCGGACGGGACACCGCGCCAGAAGCCCGGCGATATCGTTCGGAACCGCACGCGCGATGCTGCCGTCCGACGATCCTTCGATCTCGCAGCTTTCCAGCACGTCCCACAGGGCGATATGATATTGCAGCAGCATTTCTTTCTTTTCGGGGACCGATTGCGGCAGGCGCTCGCCGTAAACGCCCGCGAGCACGCGCCAGAAGCGGTTCTGCGGATGCCCGTAGTAAAAGGCGTTCTCCCGGGATTTGACCGACGGGAAAGTGCCCAGCACCAGTATTTCGCAGTCCGCGTCCCACACCGGTTCAAAAGGATGAATAAAGCGTTCTTTCTTCATGCGTTCAAAAAGGGGCAGGCGTTTCCGTCTGCCCCTGGGATCAGCCGAACAGCTTCTCCAGCTCCTCGTATTTTTCCTGGGTGATCAGCGCGTCGCGGTCTGTGCCGTCCAGGCGCACCACATAGGTCCAGCGCCCATAGGGCGTGATATCGTGGATGTGGTTCAGGTTGATGATATAGCTGCGATGGCAGCGGAAGAAAACCTGGGGATCGAGCTTGGCCTCGGTCTCGCTGAGCGTATCCGACGTGGCGTAGCTGTTTCCGTCCGCCGTATAGATCACCGTCGCGCGCTCCTCCCGCTGCACCAGAAGGATATCGTCCATATTGATGAAGGACACGCCGTCCCGGTGCTTGATCATCATGCGTCCCTGGGGCTTCACACGCTCGGAAACGGGCTTTTTATCCACTGCGGGCCGCGACTGCACGAAGCTCAGGCGCTCCCGGATGCGGGTAAGCGTTTCGATCACGCGCTCCATTTTGAAGGGCTTGAGCAGATAATCGAAGGCGTATACGGCGAAAGCGTCGCTGCGGTATTCCTCGTGCGCGGTGGCGAAGATCAGCACGCAGCCGGGATCTTCATCCTGGATCTGATTGGCGCAGGCCACGCCGTTCATTACCGGCATGTCGACGTCCAGGAACACCACCTGCGGGCGCAGGGCGGTAAACTTTTCCATCAGTTCCGCGCCGTCCGCCGCTTCCCCTACCAGGGTATAGCCTTCCACGCGCGCGATCATTTTGCGCAGGATCAGGCGCATGCCGGGCTCGTCGTCGGCGATCAGTACGCGAATCGTCTGCATATCATCCATGGTTATCCTCTGTCAGCGAATCACCCGGCGGCCGTTTCTGAATTCCGGGCGCTTCAGTATTTCAGCCATCACGACAGCCTGCACAAGGCCGCCTTTGGCAAATTCCAGCTGCAATCCCGGCGCTTGCTCCTTTTTCTCCGCGGGAGCCATTTTGGCGGGACGTGGGCGCGGCTGCTGCCGCTCCACGGCGGGGCATTCCTGAATCTTGCCCTCGTGCTCGTGGGGCTCTATGGCAGGCATTTCGATGGAGCCGTCCCTGATCTCGGCCCAGGCGTCGTCCGAAACCGGCGGCTCGGCCTTCTTCGCCGGGGAAGCGGCAGCGGGAGTTTTCTGCGCGGTTTTGGCTGCAGCGGGACGGCCGTTCGCGCGGGCCGCCTGCACCTTGCGTAAATCCTGCCGCACTTTTGAAGCGTTTTTCTGTTGCTTGCTTTTGCTTACGACCGAAACGATGCCGATCACGATCATCAGCAGCGCGAAGAATGCATCCATATCTTCCCTCCTTCCTCATTTCTCCCCGTCCCGGCGCGGGCCGGGACGGGAGAAGAGAACGATCACTTCTGGGAAGCGTCTTCCGCGGGCTTGGCCGCGTTGGCGATGCCGTCGCGCATGTTGGTATCGGCGATCACGTTTTTCATCTGATAATAATCCATCACGCCCAGCTTGCCTTCACGCAGCGCTTCGGCCATGGCCAGAGGCACCTGCGCCTCGGCTTCCACGACGCGGGCGCGCATCTCCTGCACGGCCGCGATCATTTCCTGCTCGCGGGCAACGGCGATCGCGCGGCGCTCCTCGGCTTTGGCCTGCGCGATGCGGCGGTCGGCCTCGGCCTGATCCATCTGCAGCTGCGCGCCGATGTTGCGGCCTACGTCCACGTCGGCGATATCGATGGACAGGATGCGGAACGCGGTGCCGCTGTCCAGGCCCTTGTTCAGCACGTTCTGGCTGATCAGATCGGGGTTCTCAAGCACGGCCTTGTGGGTTTCGGAAGAGCCGATGGTGGTAACGATGCCTTCGCCGACGCGGGCGATGATGGTTTCCTCGCCGGCGCCACCGACCAGGCGGGTCACGTCCGTGCGCACGGTGACGCGGGCTTTCGCGCGCAGCTCGATGCCGTCCTTCGCCACGGCGGCGATGGGGGGCGTCTCGATGACCTTGGGCGTTACGCTCATCTGCACGGCCTGCAGCACGTCGCGGCCGGCCAGATCGACGGCGCACGCTTCTTCAAAGGTCATGTCGATATTGGCTTGCTGGGCGGAGATCATGGCCTTCGCCACGCGCTCGATATTGCCGCCCGCCAGGAAATGCTTTTCCAGCTGATCGATGGTGATATCGAGGCCCGCCTTGCGCACCATGATCAGCGCGTCGATCAGACGATGCGGCGAAATGCGGCGCAGGCGCATGCCGACCAGCGTGCCCACCTTGATCTTCACGCCGCTGGACATCGCGCGGATCCACAGTCCGAGGGGAACGTAGCGCAGGAACACGATAATCAGCAGCAGTACCAGCGCGATGATGACGATAACAGTTGCTCCGATGGCATCCATTTCAATTTCCTCCTCTTACGCTTTTTTTACATATACCGTTTTTCCGCTTACGCGGATCACGCGAACGACCGCGTCCTTTTCGATAAACTCGCCGTCGCTCTGTACGTTCATCTTGCCGCCCGCGAATTCGGCGGCGCCCACGGGACGCAGGGCGGTCAGGGTTTTGCCCTGCTGACCAAGCATTTTCTGCATCTGCTCCCGCTCGTTCTTTCCTCCGTCGTTCACTGTGCCGTCGAGCATCAGATCGGTTTTGGCCAGCTTTCCGCTGCGGACCGATTTGAGCGATATGGAGATCACTATCCCCATCAGCGCCAGCACGGCCACGGCCATCGCTAGCCCGATCCTGGCTCCGTATTCATACCAGGTCATGACGATGCCCGCCATAAGCAGCACGGCTGCGGACAGGCCCGGTATGCCGAAGCCCGGCATAAAGACCTCCACCACCAGCAGGATCACGCCTACCAGCACGCAGATGATAATCGGTATCAGCCATTCCATGGTACGCATCCCTCCTTTCCCTTTATCCTGTCGTTGGCGACATCATAACACAGAAAAGAAGGGTTGAAAACAGTCTTTGCCCGAAAGCATCATTTTGACGTCTCAAATGTCAGGGAATCGCGCAAAAGCAGCACGTCGCGCTCGTAAACCTGCCGCAGCTCCCGGCGATAAATGATCGCCGCGGGATGATACAGGGCGAACAGCTTTCTTCCGTCCCCGGTCAGATGCCATTTCCCGTGCATGTCCCCCACCGACGCCTTGGGCCCCATGAGCGCCTTCAGCGGCACGTTGCCCAGCGTGACGACGGCCTTGGGCGAAACGAGCTTTATTTCCTTCATGAGGAAGGGAAGGAACAGCGCGATCTCCTCCCTGGACGGCGCGCGGTTGCGGATCCTGCCCGTGCTTCCCACCGACGTAGGACGCACCTTGACCACGTTTCCCACGTAGATCGCTTCGCGCTCGATGCCCATCAGGCGCAAAAACTCATCCAGGTTTTTCCCGGCTTTTCCGACGAACGGCCTGCGCTTGATCGTTTCCTGCTCGCCCGGCGCTTCGCCGATCAGCATGATGTCCGGGCTGTCGCTGTTGCCTTCGCCGAACACCAGGATCTTGTCCTCGCCCGGCCACAGCGGCCTGAAAAAAGCCTCGCATTCGCGCTCAAACGCCGTCATGTCCGCCATCCGTCTCACCCTCCAGTTCCTTCATTTTCGCCATTACCAGCTGCAAATCGTGCCAGGCGTCCCGTTTTTTGCTTTCATCCCGCAACAGCGCCGCCGGATGATAGGTGGGCATTAACCAGACGCCTTTTTTCTCCACCCATATGCCGTGCTCCCGGGTGATGCGGAAATCCTCCCGCAGAAGCGTCCGGGCGGCCGTCGCCCCGAGCAGGACGATCACGCGCGGCCGGACCAGCGCCACCTGCTGGCGCAAAAAGGGCAGGCAGGAAGCAGCCTCCGCAGGATCGGGCGTGCGGTTATAGGGCGGACGGCATTTGACGATGTTGCAGATATACACTTCGTCGCGGGTGTATCCCATCGCCGCGATCATTTTGGTCAGAAGCTGTCCCGCCGCGCCGACGAAAGCCAGGCCCTGCAGGTCTTCGTCGCCTCCCGGGCCTTCGCCGATGAACATCAGCTTCGCATGGATATCGCCCTGGCCGGGCACCTTATTATGGATCTGCCTGCAAAGGCCGCACTTTTCACAGGCGTATATTTCATCATAGAGGGACTGCCAGGAAACCTGCACGCCACCGCCTCCTTTGTACTTCGCCCGATCAGCGCCTGAACATATCGATAAACACGGAAAAGGTGCTGCCCGCGTCCTGCCGCAGCCAGTTGAACAGGCTGACGATCAGCAGCACGAGGATCAGGCATACGGCCACGCCGCCGACCACCGCAAGAAATTCGGCCAGCCCGGCCGTGAGCCGCAGGCGGTCCTGCCGCCGCAGCCTTTCCTCCTCCTTGCGCGCTAAATATTCTTCTCGTTTTTGCTCGTCCATATGCTCATCCCCTGTCACACATAGTCCATCCAGGGCGCGGCGTCGTCCCGCCGCCCGGTCAGCTCTCCATGATCGAGCAGCCCTTGGAAGCCCTGCTGCCGGAGCGCCTCGTAAAGCACGATCGCCACCGAATTGCTCAGGTTCAGCGAGCGCGCCTCGGCGCGCATGGGAATGCGCACGCAGCGGTCGTACACGCGCGAAAGCAGCGACTCGGGAAGGCCCTTCGTCTCGCAGCCGAACACCAGAAAATCATCGGGCCCGTAAACCGCCTCATGATAGCCGCGCGGCGCTTTGGTGGTCGCGAAATGATAAACGGCGTCCGGGTACTCCTTCATCATTGTATCAAAATCCGGGTGCACATGCAATTCCATCAATCGCCAATAATCGAGCCCGGCGCGCTTTAAATACTTATCGCTGAGCTCAAACCCCAGCGGCTCGATCAGATGAAGCACGCTTCCGGTCGCCGCGCAGGTGCGGGCGATGTTTCCCGTATTCTGCGGGATCTCAGGGGCGTAAAGCACGATATGCATGGAAAAACCTCCGTTGAGCGGTTGAAAAAAGTCGCTTCGCTTGGTATACTGAAGAAACAGAATGAAAAAGGAGATTGTCTTTATGAATAAAGAGCCTATCCTGGTAGTCATGGCGGCCGGCCTGGGCAGCCGCTTCGGCGGCGTCAAGCAGCTGGCGTCCTTCGGCAAAAACGGCGAGAGCATCATCGACTATTCGCTGTTCGACGCGCGCCGCGCCGGATTCAGGCGCGTGATCTTCATCGTCAACGAGACGATCCGGGAGGATTTCAGGCAGAAGATCGGCGTTCACGCCGAAAAGCAGATGGACGCGCGGTATGTGATCCAGCGCCTTGATTCGCTGCCCGCCGGCTGCGCCGTGCCCGAAGGCCGCGTCAAGCCCTGGGGAACGGGTCACGCGGTGCTCTGCTGCAAGGACCTGATCGACGCGCCCTTCGCCGCCATCAACGGCGACGATTTTTACGGACGGGACGCCTTTGAAAAGATTTACGGCTTCCTTTCCGCCCCGCACGGTCGCGGGGAATACGCTATGGCCGGTTTCCTGCTGAAAAACACGCTGAGCGAAAACGGCTTCGTCTCCCGCGGCGTATGCCGGACGGACGGCGCGGGCCGCCTTGCAAGCATCGTCGAGCGCACGCATATCATCTCCACCTGCGACGGGCCGATGTATACCGAGGACGGAACGGTGTACACGCGCCTGCCAGAGGACAGCCCGGTTTCCATGAACCTGTGGGCCTTTACCCCGGATTTCATGGAAGAGCTCTCGGGCCGTTTCCCCCGCTTCCACGCCGAAGCGATGCGTTCCAATCCGCTCAAGGGAGAATACTTCCTTCCCTTCGTGGTCAACGACACCCTCAGGGAGGGGCTGTCCACCGTGCAGGTGCTGCCCACTTTCAGCAAATGGTACGGCATCACCTATCACGAGGACGTGCCTTTCGTGCGGGAGGCGATCACCCGGATGACGGCGAACGGCGAATACCCCGAAGCGCTCTGGGAATGATCCGTCATTTTCCGGCGGCCGCCCGCATGGCGGCGGCGGCTCCAAGCAGCTGCATATCGCGCAGCCGGCCGGTTACGCAGTCCTCCAGCCCATCGATCTCGCGCAGGTCGCAGCCCCACACCTCCCGGTCGGAAAGCGCGGCGTAGGCAAGCGACTCGGGCGGCATGTCGCAGCTCATGCGGGAAAAAGCGCGCAGCGCCGTTTCATTCTCCCACACTTCGATTTCCTTATCCGCCGCGGGCAGCGCGTAGCCGTCCGCGGTTTTTCGTATGCCGGCATACAGCATGATCAGCGCGCTCAGTCCGAAGCACAGGCAGGGCGGCAGAACGGCGTTTTCCTTTTCGTACGCAGCCAGCACGGGAAGGACGCAGGATACGAACCGGGAAATCAGGTTTTCTCCCACGGCGGGCCAGCCCTCGTCCCCGCACGCGTTTTCGAGAAAGGCCGTCACCCGGGCCGCGTAGGCGAGACCGTCCTCCCGCAGTTCGGGCAAAGACGGAGCGATCTCATGGATCAGCGCGTTGCCGAGCAGCGCGCGGAAAGCCTCGTCCCGCATGGCCGCGCCGACGGTTTCATGGCCGCAGAGCAATCCGGCGGCGGCCGTCAGTACGCCCGCGCCGCCCAGCATCCATTGATTCCTCCGTGCGTAAGGCGCAAGGCTTTTCACATACGCGATGGAACCCGCCGCTTCCTGTACGGGCAGCGGCCTTTCGGTTTCGATCAGCCATTGGGCGCAGTCGGTCAGCGTGGAGCAGCACGCGTTATCCGACACCAGCCAGCGCAGGAATTCGGCCGGCAGCTTCCACTGCACCGCGCAGGCGATCATCGCTTCGGCCAGGTGCTGTCCGTTGTGCGTTACCGGCGCGCAGGGCAGCAGCGTCCAGCCCGGCAGATGATGCCGGTACCGCGAAAGCAGCATCCGCACGGCCATGCCGGCCAGCGTTTTCGGATCGCCTTGCTCGTCGGGCGCCGCCGCCACGGAAGCGCCTTCGTCAGAGATCAGGCACTGCACTTCGGGCCTGAGCGCCCATTCGTCGGCGTCGATCCTGCGCTCCAGCCTTTCCGACCGGCTTCCCAGCAGGCTGTTCATGCCCTCCCGGCTGCCGATCACCAGCGCGTAAACGCCGTTATCCGCCCGCAGCGGCATGGCCGCGCAGGCCAGTCTTTCCCCGTCCATGGCTTCCTCCCCAAATAATTTTACTTTTATCCAATTATATCGCCTTTACTTTCCCTTGTCCAGCCATTACAATAGATGGAAAAGGAGGGAGGAACATGCCGGATCCCGTGCTGCGCGCTTCTGTCCGCCGGATGGTGGAGTTTTCGCTGCGCGGCGGCGACCTGACGCCTGCCTCCGCCGCGGCAATGCAGGAGGGCAGCCGCGCCCACCGATCCCGCCAGAAAGCCGCCGGGGCAGCCGCCGAGCGCGCCGTCAGCTGGGAAGGGACGTGCGGCGGCGTACAGGCCGGGATCCAGGGACGCATCGATCTGCTTTGGGAGGACCGCTCGCCGGTCTGCGTGGACGAGCTCAAGCTGATCTCAGGCGACGGCCCGCTGCCGGACGCGCCCGTTCCCGCCCATCGCATGCAGGCGGTCTGCTACGGCTTCATGCTGTGCGAGGAAATGGATCTGCGCGCGGTCTCAGTGCGCGTGAGCTATGTGACCGCGCAGGGAGCCGTCCGCGTTTTCTTTGAGGAAACGCTGAGCCGCGGGGAAGCCCGCGAAGCCTTTTACGGCATGCTGCGTCCGCTCGCGGAATGGTTCAAAGCGCAGACCGCCTATCAGAAGCGGCGCGATCTGTCGCTTGCGGCGTTGGCCTTTCCCTTTCCCAGCTTCCGCGCCGGGCAGCGCGAAATGGCGGCGCAGGTCTATACGGCCATCGACCGCAGAAAACGCCTGTACGCGACGCTGCCCACCGGCACCGGAAAAAGCGCCGCTTCCCTTTTTCCCGCGCTGAAGGCGCTCGGAAACGGCAAAACCGAGCAGATCTTTTATCTGACCGCGCGCGGCACGGCCCAGCTCTCGGCGCTCGACACGCTGGCGCGGCTGCGGACGCAGGAGCTCGCGCTGCGCAGCGTCGTCATCACGGCCAAGGAAAAGTGCTGCCCGCAGTCCCCCATGCAATGCCACCCGGATTTCTGCCCGCGGGCAAAGGGATATTACGACCGGGAGCTGCCGGCCATCCTGGAAGCGTGCCGGATGGACAGCTGGTCCGCGGAGGATATCGCTTCGCTCTGCGAACGGCATATGCTTTGCCCCTTTGAGTTTTCGCTCGCGCTGTGCGAGATCAGCGACGTGGTGATCTGCGATTACAACTATGTGTTCGATCCCATCGTTTCGCTCAAGCGCATTATCGGCCAGGGACGTCCGGTCACGCTGCTGATGGACGAGGCGCACAACATGCCGGGCCGCGTCCGCTCCATGCTCTCCGCCCGGCTGGACAGCCGCGGACTCTCGGCGCTCCGGCGGGACGTCGGCAAGCTGCACGGCCGGAAAAGCGCGCTGTACAAGGCCCTGAGCGCCTTGCTTTCCGCCCTGAAGGAAGCCGACGAAGCCAGCCCGGATTCGCTTCTCGCCCCGACCGAAGCGCTGATCGGCGCGATGGCGGCGCGCATGGCGGAGCGGCAGCCCGAAGGATATCAGGACTGCTTCCGCGCGCTGCTGCAGTTCCGCATGGCGCTGGAACGCCGCGCGAAGCTCCCCGACGCGTACGGCGTGCTGAGCGAATCCACCGTAAAGGAGCGCTCGCTTGAGCTGCTGAGCCTGGACATTTCCTCCTATCTGCGGGAATGCACCGGGCGCATGCGCGGCTGCGTTTTCTTTTCCGCCACGCTCTCGCCCCTGGAGCAGATGAAAACGCTGCTGGGCGGTGACGGGGAGGACGCCGTTTTCGCCCTGCCTTCTCCCTTTCCGCCCGAGCGGCTCCTGGTGCTCTCGCAGGCGGTCGATACGCGGTATCAGCGCCGCGCGGACAGCGCCGAGAGCGTCGCCCGCAGCATCCTGGCGATGTTCGACGGAAAAGCCGGCAGCTATATCGCCTACTTTTCGAGCTACGCTTATATGCTCATGGTGCGCGATCGGCTGCTGACGCTGCGTGGCGATCTTCCGCTGAACGTGCAGGCGCGCGGCATGGACGAGGCGGCGCGCGAAGCCTTTCTTTCGCGGATCCGCTCGTCGGCCTCCGCTCTGCTCTCGCTTTGCGTGCTGGGCGGCATTTTTTCCGAAGGCATCGATCTGCCGGGAAAGCAGCTGATCGGCGTCGCGGTGGTCGGCGTCGGGCTTCCGCAGGTCAACGCCGAGCAGGAAGCGCTGAAAGCTTATTATGAAACGTCCATGCGGGACGGCTTCGCTTTCGCCTATCGCTATCCCGGCATGCAGAAAGTGCTGCAGGCCGCGGGGCGCGTGATCCGCAGCGAACAGGACGCGGGCGTGGTGCTGCTGCTGGACAGCCGCTACCGGGAAAGCGCCTATCGGCGTCTGCTGCCCCCGCATTACAGGATCGTCTACGCGGCGGATTCCGACGAAATCAGACGGCGCACGCAGGATTTCTGGCAAACATATGGAATTTAATGAAGATGAACGAAAAGGAGGCCGATATGCTCCCCACTCCCCCCGCAATGCTGGATAAATCGGATCGCAAACTGTATACGCTGCTGGCGCTTCGCGAGCTGGGCAGCTGTTCGCATATGCAGCTGCTGTATTTCATGGTCGAAAACGATATCATGACCTATTTCGATCTGTCGCTGGCCCTGCACGAGCTGGTCAACGAAGGGCACGCGGCCAAGATCGCGCATCCCGCCGACAGCCTGTATCAGATCACGGACGCGGGGCGCGAAGCGCTTTCCTTCTTCGTCAACCGGCTCGCGCACAGCAAAACGACGCTGATCTGCGAAAAAGCCCCCGCCTGGCGCGAACGCTTCGACGCGGAAAAGCAGTACGCGGCGAAGGTGATCCAGAACCCCGGCGGTGAATACGTGGCGCAGCTCCGGCTGGTGGACGGAACGACCTCGATCCTCTCGCTCGACATTCCCGCGCCCGAGCGCAGGCTGGCCGATCAGTTCGTCAACGCCTGGCCTGCGCACGCCGGCGAAATCTATCATTATCTGATGAATACGCTTGGAGAGGAAGGCAAACCGTCATGAGCGTCTGGTCAATCCTGCTTTCGGGCGGCAGCGGCACGCGCATGGGATCGGAAACCAACAAAACGCTGCTTCCGCTGATGGGCGAATGCGCCCTCTGCCGTTCGCTTCGCACGCTGCGCCGCCACAGCGACGGGATCGTGATCGTGCTGCGGCCAGAGGACGAAGCCGCCGTACAATCGCTGCTGCTGCAAAGCGGCCTCTCCGCCGACGCCTTCGCGCACGGCGGACAGGACCGTCAGGCTTCCGTGCAAAACGGCCTGCAAGCGCTTCCGGAAGACTGCGATATCGTGCTGGTGCACGATGGCGCGCGCCCGCTGGTGGACGATCAGACCGTTGAAAACGTGATCGAAAGCGTGCGAAAATACGGCTCCGGCATCGCCAGCACGCCGGTAACCGATACCATCAAGCAGGTCTCCTCCGACTGGATCGTGCAAAGCACGCCCGACAGGAGCGCGCTGCGCGCCGTGCAGACCCCGCAGGGCTTCCGCCGGGATCTGCTGGAGCGGGCGCACCGTGAGATCCGGGAACGCTGCACCGACGACGCCGCGCTGGCGGAAAAGCTGGGCGTCGATATTCACCTGACGGAAGGAAACCCCCGCAATATCAAGCTGACGACACCGGAGGATCTGAAAATGGCGCAGTTTTATCTGAGCGGAATGCCCAGGATCGGCCACGGCTACGACGCGCACCGGCTGACGGAGGACCGCAGGCTCATTCTGGGCGGCGTGGATATTCCCTTTGAAAAAGGCCTGCTGGGCCACAGCGACGCCGACGTGCTCGTTCACGCCGTGATCGACGCGCTGTTCGGCGCGGCCGCCATGGGCGATATCGGCCAGCATTTTCCCGACAGGGATCCCCGCTACAAGGGAATCTCTTCCATCCTTTTGTTAAAAGAAACCGGCGCGCTGCTGAGCGCCGCCGGATACCGTATACTGAATATCGACGCCACGCTGATCGCTCAGCGTCCCAAGCTGGCCGCCTATATCCCGCAGATGCGCTTAAACATCGCCGAAGCGCTGGACCTTGAAACAGAGTCTGTTTCGGTCAAGGCAACTACGACCGAGGGCATGGGCTTCGAGGGGGCCGGTGAAGGCATCAGCGCGCATGCCGTGGCGCTGATCGCGCGTGTCTGATACTGAAGGGGGAACCGTACAAATGTGGATCTGTGTGAAATGCCGTGAAAGCGTTGAGGATCAGTATACCGTCTGCCCGCATTGCGGAGCGGCGCGCAGCGCGGGGCGCTTCTCCCGGGAGGTTCAGCCGCGGCAGACGCCCAAGGCGCAGTATGTTCCCGAACAGGCGCCTTCGCGCTCGGGCCGGGGGTTCATCGCGCTCGGCTCCGTCCTTGCCGCGCTGCTCTTTTTCGCCTTTCTCGCCGCCGCGGTATTCCGGCATGCGCAGTGGGCCGACGCGCTCTTCCGTTTCCTGCGCCCCTCCGCTGCCGAAAGCAAAACGCCCGGCGTGCTGATCGGCTATGTTCTCTACGGCGCGCTTTCCCTGCTCGGGGCGTTCCTTGCCGCGCTGCCCGGGCTGTGGACGGTCGGTCTCGGCAAAATGCTGCGCAAGCTGGGCAAAATAGAAAAACGGCTGTAACGGGTTTTACCGAGCGCCATGATGAGATAGATGAAACAAGATCATGGAGGGAGGCGTAGCAGCGCTACGTTGACCGGAATGAAGCAACGCCAAGACGGAAAAGACACCCAAAGATGATAATATTTTAGATTGAGAATAGTATTATATCTCTTAATTTAGAAATCATGCGGGAGCTCATGAAGCCCCCGCATTTCCTTATCCGGGCAAATCCCGGCTTATTTCGTCCCGAGCGCCGCGCGGATGCGCCGCAGCGCTTCCTGGGTATTTTCTTCGGTGTTGAAGGCCGTCAGGCGCAGGAAGCCCGCGCCGCTTGGGCCGAAGCCCTCGCCGGGCGTACCCGCCACCTGGGCGCGCGTGAGCAGAAAATCGAAGAAATCCCAGCCCGACATGCCGCCGGGCGTTTCCACCCATACGTACGGCGCGTCCACGCCGCCATAGGGCGTCAGGCCCACCTTGCGCATGGTATTGCGGATGATGCGGGCATTGTTCATATAGTAATCGATATTGTCGCGCCAGGCGCGGCTGCCCTCGGGAGTGAACACGGCCTCCGCAGCGCGCTGCACCGGGTATGAAACGCCGTTGCTCTTGGCCGCGAGACGGCGCTTCCACATTTTGAGCAGCGTGCCCCCGTACATCCCGCGCGGCACGACCGTATAGGCGCAGCGCATGCCGGTAAATCCGGCGAGCTTCGAGAACGAGCCGCATTCTATGGCACATTCCCGCGCGCCCTCGCATTCGTAAATGCTGCGCGGCACGTCAGGCGAGCTGATAAACGCGCTGTACGCCGCGTCGAAAAAGATCAGCGCGCCGTTCTGCCGCGCCCAGTTGACAAAGCGCTGAAGCTCGGCCAGCGGCATGGCCGTTCCGGTCGGATTATTGGGGAAGCAAAGGTAGATCGCGTCCACATAATGCCGCGGCAGGGGCGGAATGAAGCCGTTTTCCTTCACGCAGGGAAGATACTCGATATTGGACCAGAGCCCGTCCCGGCATTCTCCCGCCCGGCCCGCCATGGCGTTGGAATCCACATAGACCGGGTACACCGGATCGGTAACCGCGATGCGCGCCTCGGGAGCCAGCAGCTCCTGCAGCGCGGAGGTGTCGGTTTTCGCGCCGTCGGATACGAACACTTCGTCGATGCCCAGCGTAACGCCGCGGGGCTCGTACAGGTTTTTGCAGATCGCCTTCAGCAGAAAATCATAGCCCTGCTCCGGGCCGTAGCCGCGGAAACCGGCGGGCGTGCTCATTTCCATCGCGGCGTCCGCCATCGCTTCCGTCACCACCGAGGGCAGCGGACGCGTCACGTCGCCGATGCCCAGGCTGATCACGCGGCTGCCGGGATGCTTTTTTTCGTACGCGGCGATCCTCGAAGCAACTTCCCGGAAAAGATAGCCCGCGGGCATGGAGGCGAGGTACGGATTCAATGCAGGCATGCGCGCTTTCCCCTCCCGTTACGCCTCCAGCCAGTCGCCTTCAAAGACAAAAGCGGCGGGACCGGTCTGATACACATGGTTATCATCGGCATTCCAGGCCACATCCAGATTGCCGCCCGCCAGCTTGACCTGCGCCCGGCGGTCGCTGTGTCCGCTGAGCACGGCCGCCACCAGCGCGGCGCACGCGCCGGTGCCGCAGGCCAGCGTTTCGCCGCTGCCCCGCTCCCATACGCGCATTTGCAGGATATTCCGGCTGATCATGCGCACGAACTCCACATTGGTGCGGCGCGGGAACAGCGGATGATGCTCAAACATGGGACCGATGGAAGGCAGATCGAGCACCTCGGGATCGCGGACGAACACCACGCAATGCGGATTGCCCATGCTGACGCAGGTGATGAACCACATCTGCCCGATCACCTGGATGCGATGGCGAAGCACGATCTGCCCGGGTAGATCGACCGGGATCAGGCGCGGCTCCAGCACGGGCGTACCCATATCCACGGTCACGCTTTCCACCTTATCCCCCGCCGTATGCAGGGTCAGATGGCGGATGCCGCTGCCGGTATGCAGGTCGATTTCGGTTTCCCGCGTCAGCCCGCGCTCATACAGATATTTGCCGATGCAGCGGGCGGCGTTGCCGCACATTTCGGCCTCGCTGCCGTCCTTATTGAAAATGCGCATCGAAAAGGGCAGGCGTTCCGCCGGCTCCAGCAGCACGATGCCGTCGCCGCCGACGCCCGTATGCTCGCGGCACATTTCAATGGCAAGACGCGAAGGATCGGGCACGTATTCGTCAAAGCAATTGATGAACAGATAATCATTGCCGATCCCGTGCATCTTGGTAAAACGCATGCTGGTCTCTCCTTTACATCAGTTCCGGTTTAGTATGATCCGCCGCCGGGGTTTACATTCTCTCGGGAGCTTCCATACCGATCAGATACAGGCCGGTTTTGATCACGGCGCGCACGGCGTCGGTAAGCTGTACGCGGGCGGCCTGCGCGGCCGCTTCGCCTTCCAGAATGCGGTGCTCGTAATAATACTTGTTATACGCCTTGGCGATATCGGTGACCGCGCGGGTGACCATATAGGGCTCGTTGGTGCGGCAGGCGGCGCGCACGTCCTCGGGGAAACGCGCCAGCAGCCGCAGCACGGCCTGCGCCTCATCGTCGGTGAGCGCGCCGTAATCGGGCGCGGCGTCCAATTCGCCCGCCTTGCGCAGGACCGCGCCGCAGCGCGCGAAGGTATACTGCACGTAAGGGCCGGTCTCGCCGTCGAAGTTCAGAGCGCGGTCCCAGCGGAAATCGATATCCTTGATCCGGTTGTTCTGCAGGGTGGCGTACACCACCGCGCCGACGCCCACCTGACGCGCGACTTCTTCCTTATTGGGCAGGTTGGGCGATTTTTCCCGGATGATCTCCAGCGCCTTTTCCTGGGCCTTCTGAAGCAGCTCGTCCAGATAGATCATCACGCCCTTGCGCGTGGACAGGCCCTGGCCTTCATAGGAGACCATGCCGAAGGCGACGTGCTTGCACTGATCCCGGGCCCAGTCGTAGCCCATGAGCTCCAGCACCTTGAAGAACTGGCGGAAATGCAGATCCTGCTGATAGGCCACGATATACAGGCTCTGGTCGAAATGATAGGTTTCCTTGCGGTAAATGGCGGCGGCCAGATCGCGGGTGGCGTACAGCGTAGCGCCGTCGCTCTTGAGAATCAGGCAGGGCGGCATATCGTATTCCGAAAGGTCGACGATTTTCGCGCCGTCCGATTCCCTGAGCAGATTTTTCTCTTCCAGCTCCCGAACGATCCTGTCGGTCTTGTCGGCGTAAAAGCTCTCGCCCGCGTAGCTGTCGAAATGAACGCCCAGAATATCGTAAACGCGCATTGCGTCCTTGAGCGTCACATCCTTGAACCAATGGAAGATCTCCAGCGCTTCGGGATCGCCGTCCTCGATCTTTTTGAACCAGGCGCGGCCTTCGTCCTCCAGCTCGGCGTTATCCTGGGCTTCCTGATTGAAGCGGACGTACAGGCGCGTCATCTCGTCCACGCCTCCGGCCTCCACCTCTTCCTTGTTGCCCCAGCGCTTGTACGCGGCGATCATTTTGCCGAACTGCGTGCCCCAGTCGCCGAGATGGTTGATGGACACGGTGTTCCAGCCCTGAAAATCATAGATGCGCTTGAGGCTGTTGCCGATCACCGTGGTGGAAAGATGGCCCAGGTGAAAGCGCTTGGCGATATTGATGGAGGAATACTCCACGCAGGCGGTCTTGCCGCGCCCCTCCTCGCCGCTTCCCCATTTTTCGGGGGCGGCCATCACCTTTTGCAGGGTATCCCGGGCAAAGTTCTCCCGGTTCAGGAAGAAATTGAGGTAGCCGTTCACGTTTTCCGCGCGGCAGAGCTCGGGCTTGTCGATCGCCTCGCCCAGCTTCAGGGCGATCATGGGCGGCGCCATGCGCAGCGCCTTTGAAAGGCGGAAGCAGGGAAAGGCGAAATCGCCCATTTTGCTGTCCGGCGGCACTTCAAGAAGCGCCTCGTAGGAGAGACCGGTTTCCACGCCGGGAAAAGCCTTTTTCACCGCTTCTTCCACGGTCTGCGCGATCAACGCCTTGATTTCCATTGCAATACCCTCCGCTTGAAACAAGTTACCAGATATTGTATCACGATTGTTTTTTTTTGACAATGTTCTCCATGGGCGGCATGCATATTTTTTCTTTCATGCAGGCGTAGAAAATCGGCTGATCCCGTGCTATAATAGCGCTATCAACCGTTTGGGAGGATGCTTATGCCTGTGATTGCCGTAACCCCCAGCTGGGACAACGATACGCGTCGCATGGTGGTGAACCAGGATTATATAATGGCTGTTTTGGATGCGGGCGGCATCCCGATGGTGATCCCGCCCATGCAGGACGAAGCGCGTCTTATCGAAGCGCTGGACCGCTGCGACGGCCTGCTGCTGACCGGCGGCGACGACGTGAATCCCGCCTGCTACGGGGAGGAAAAGCTGCCCTGCTGCGGCGAGCTTACGCCCGAGCGCGATTTTGCCGAGCCCGTGCTGATCCGCCGCGCCATCGAAAAGGGAATGCCGATCCTGGGCATCTGCCGGGGGATCGAGATCGTAAACGTCGCGCTGGGCGGCACGCTGTACCAGGATATCGCCCTGCAATATAAAGACGAACTCAAGCATCCCTGCTATGACATTCCCGCGTCGGACGCCCACGGCATGCGCATCCTGCCGGATACGCTGCTGCGCCGCGTGATGGGAACGGACGCCTGCATGGTCAACAGCCGCCATCATCAGTCCGTCAAGGCGCTGGCTCCCGGAATGATCATAAACGCGGTCGCTCCCGACGGGCTGACCGAGGGCATGGAAGCCGCCGACGGACGGCCGATCCTGTGCGTTCAGTGGCATCCCGAAAGCATTCAGCGCCGCCTGCCCGAGCATCTGCGCCTGTTCCAGTGGCTTGTGCGGGAGGCAAGCAAATGAGAATTGCCCTGCTCGCCGATCTGCACGGGAACATGCCCGCCACCGAGGCGGTGGCCGCCGATATCAAAAAACGCGGCGCGGACGCCGTATGGTGCCTCGGCGATCTGGTAGGCAAGGGCCCGTCCTCCGCCGAGACCTTCGACTGGGCTATGGCGAACTGCGACGTGATCCTGCGCGGAAACTGGGACGAAGGCATCGCGCTCAAGCAGTTTGCCCCCAACGATCAGTTTTATTTCGATCAGCTGGGCGAGGGGCGGATGCGCAGGCTGGCCGAGCTGCCGCTGGAGCATCACGCCTGGCTTTCCGGCAGGCACGTGCGGCTGATCCACGGCCGTCCCGTCATGTCCGATCTGCAATCCACCTGGGATGGCGAGGACAGCCTGAAATGGCTGTTTCAGCCAGATTTCGACCTGGTGGGCTACGGGGACATCCATCACGCCGGGCTGCGTCCGCTGCACGGCGACCGCATCCTTTTCAGCATCGGGAGCGTGGGCAACAGCATCCGCATTCCGCTGGCTCAATACGCCCTGCTGACCTGCGCGGAAGGCAAGGCCCGGGCGGCCTTCGACCTGCAGTTCATCTATCTGACCTACGACGTGGACCGCGCCGTCCGCGACGCTCTGGCCGCTCCCGGCCTGCCGATGCAGGCAGCCTATATCCAGGAAGTGCGCACAGGCGTATACGGGCGCGTTCCTCCCGCAAGCAAGGGAGAGAACGTATGAAAACGCTCCGCTCCGCGGTTTCCCTGCTGCGCGTATGCTGGAAACCGCTGTTTCTTTTTGAGCTGATATACAAGCTTTTCGCCGGGGCGCTTATCGTGCCCGCGTTCAATCTGCTGTTTACCGGCATCATGCGCCTGAGCGGCCACCGATACCTCACGGCCGAAAACATCGTGTCCTTCCTGGCGCATCCCGTCACGCTGGCCGGAGCGCTGCTGATCCTGATCGTCACGGGATCCTATATCGCCGTCGACCTGGCCGTCGCGGTCAGGATCCTGCATCAGGCGGCCGAAGGCAGGCCGTGCGGCGCGCTGTACGCGGTGAAAACCGTTCTCCGGGAATGGAAGCGCCTGCTGCGTCCCGCGCTGATCCCCATGTCGCTGTACCTTCAGCTGTTTTCGGTGTTCCTGCATCTGGGCATGATCGCGGGCGTCATGTTTACCGTGCGCATTCCGGTCTTCCTCGCCAAATACGTTCTCAGATACCCGCCGGCGCTGGCCGGAACGGTCGTTTTCATGCTGGCGCTGGGCTTCGCGCTGCTGCGTCTGCTGTACGCGCTGCCGGTCTTTCTTCTGGAAAAGCGGCCTTTCGCGGCGGCCTGCCGCCAAAGCCTGCGCCTTTCCAGAAAAAGCTTCTTCAGCGATCTTGGCTGTTTTTTTGCCGTCCAGGCCGCGCTGATCGCGCTTTTTCTCGCGCTGTCGCTTTTCGGCATCCTGATTCTGCGCCTGATTTCGCTTCGCCTTACCCGCGCTTTTCAGGCCATCTGCTGACGCTGCTGCTTGGCGTACTGCTTTTCATCAGCATCCTGTCGGTGCCCACGCTGTTTTCGGTGATCCTGACGCTGTATCGCCGCCGCGCGGCGGAAAGCGGGCTGCCGCTTCCCGAAGCCGACGATATCGCTTCCGCAGCCGACCCGCGGCGCAGGCGTCTGCTGCGCTCGCTGAGTATTCTGGCCGTGCTTGTGGCGCTGGCAGGCTGTTCGCTGGTGATCTACCGCTATCAGCGCGGACACTACAACCTGGATATCGAATACCTGCGCGCGACCGAGATCACCGCGCATCGCGGCGCGTCGCTGCAGGCGCCCGAAAACACGATGGCGGCCTTTGAGGCCGCCTGGGAACAGGGCGCGGACTGGATCGAATTGGACGTCCGGCAAAGCAGCGACGGCGCGGTTTTCTGCCTGCATGACGCCAGCCTCGCCCGGGTCGCCGGCGTGAACAAACGCGCCTGGGAGCTGACCTGGGAGGAGCTCAGCCGACTGGACGCGGGCAGCCGTTTCGGCCCCGATTTCGCGGGCGAGCGCATTCCGCTGCTGCAGGACGCCATCGACTTCGCCCTGCAGCGCGGCATCCGGCTGAACATCGAGCTGAAGCCCACGGTGCACGATCAGGGGCTGGAAAAAGCCGTGGCCGATATCATCCTTGAAAACGGCTTTGAGGATCAGTGCGTGGTCACCTGCCAGCATTACGCCTCCCTGGAAAAGATCAAGGAATACGCCCCCGAATTGACCACCGTATACGTCATGTCGATGATGTACGGCAACCTGGAGCAGCTGACGGCGGCCGATCACTTCAGCGTGGCCTTCTCCTACGTCACCCGCGATATGGTTTCGCGTTCGCACCGCGCCGGAAAGCAGGTATACGCCTGGACGGTCGATCGGGCCGACGTCATGCAGCGCATGATCGACCTGGGCGTGGACAACATCATCACGAACAACGTATCCCTGGCCGTCGGCGCGGTCACCGCCTCCGCGGCAAGCGATATCGTGCATACGCTGGTGGAGGAGTTTATAGAGCCGGAAACGTCTTCCGAAGCAAACGAACAGGAGCGGCAATGATTAATTCATGCCGCTCCTTGAGGGAGGCGTAGCAGCGCTACGTTGACCGGAATGAAGCAACGCCAAGACGGAAAAGACACCCAAAGATGATAAGATTTTAGATTGAGAATAGTATTACGGGTTTGCCCGGGCGTACTGCTCCAGCATCCCGCCCAGATCGTCGGCCATGATATCGACCGTTTCCTCCACGGACAGATCGCTGTCCAGCATATCGGAAATATCGTTCATGATCGCATAGTAGAAATCGGCGGCAGGGCCGACGGTGACGCTGCGCATGCTGTCGGGCGTCTCCTTCAGCTGCGCAAGGCCGACGTTGTACTGCGGGTATTCGCCGATCAGCGCCTGCCAGGTTTCGCTCTGCTCGGCCGCAAGATTGGCGGGCAGATAGCCGGTGCCCTTGGCGAAATCGGCCTGCACGTCCGCGCCGGTCATAAAGCGCGCGAACTGCCAGGCCGCTTCCCTGCGCGCTTCGCCGTGATCGAACATCACCAGGCAGCTGCCCGACACCGTAGCGCCCGCCGAGGCTTCGTCGCTGACGCGGGGATACGGGGCTACGCCGAGCTCAAAGGAGCCCGCGATGCGCTCCAGCAGCGAAGCGATGCTGGAGGAAGAGCTGGTCATGATCAGCTGCCGTCCGGCGACAAACTCATCGCTGGAGCCGTTGGTGTTCGCCAGCGCGCCGGTGGCGTAGAGCGCCTTCCACGCTTGCAGGAAATCGGCCAGCGCGCCGTTTTCGATGCAGTCCAGCGCCGTCGCGGTGCCCTCGGAGCCGTTGTGCCGGTTGACCAGATCGCTTCCGAGCTGCCCCAGCCAGTTGGCCAGCGTGGGCGTATTGGGAACGGCGGCGTATACGGTAACGCCATCCGCGGCCAGACCGGCCAGCCCGCCGATATCCGCCAGGGTGACGGGGACCGCTTTCCCCGCCGCATCCAAAGCGGTCTTATTGTAATACATGACCGTGGTGGAAGTGGCGAACGGCAGGCCCAGCTGCGCGCCGGCAAGCTGCCAGTTGGCCATGGCCGGAGCCAGCAGATCGGAAAGATCGTCCTGCGGATGTTCCGCAAGCGCCATATCGACGGTATAGGCGTTCTCCGCGGCGGCGAAGGAAACCTTGCCGGTGGCGTCCATCTGCATCACGTCGGGCAGGCTGTCCGTCTGGCCGTTCATCAGCATGCTGTTCATTTTGGTCGCGGCCTCGGCGTAGGTACCCTGATAAACCGTTTCTATTTCGATTCCTTTTTCGGCGCCCGCCGTTTCGTTAAACCGTTTCACGCACGCCTCGATCAGCTTTCCGGCCTCATCCGACATGGAATGCCAGAAAATGAGCCGGGTCGTTTCCGCGCCAGCGCAGGCGGAAATGCCGAGCAGCAGCGCAAGGGAAATCAGGGCCGCGAAAAAACGCTTGTTCATGATCGTTTCCTCCTTGAAAATACTATATCGCAGCGGCATTCCGCCGTTGTCAGCCGATAACAGCGCCCTGGCTCATGGTGCGGGTCAGGCTGCGGCGCATCGCCACAAACAGGATGGCGGCCGGGATCATCGCCACCGTCGCGCCCGCGAGCACGGTCTCGTAATTGGTGCCCTCGATGGCGGTCAGCATGGTCACGCCCACCTGAACGGTGCGCATCGCGTTGGTGTTGGTGACCAGCAGCGGCCACAGATAGGCGTTCCATTGGGTCACAAAGCTCTGCACAAACAGAATCAGCATCAGCGGCAGGCTCATGGGCGTCAGTATGGAAACCGCGAACCGCAAATCGCCGCAGCCGTCCAGCTGCGCGGCCTCCCGCACGGCTCCGGGCGCGCTCCTGAAATGCTGCCGCAGCATGAACATCTGGGACGCGCTGACAAAGGTGACGATGCAGACGCCCAGATAGCTGTCCAGCAGGCCCAGGCGGGACACGGTCTGATAATTGGTGATCAGAAGCGTATCCGCCGGCAGCATCATGGTGCCCAGAATCAGGATAAACAAAACCTTTTCGCCCCGGAAACGGTAAAACGCGAAGGCGTACGCCGCCAGCGCGGCGACAATCAGGCGCACGACCGAGGTCAGGGTCGCGGTGATCAGGCTGTTGAGGAAATACCGCGGCATGGGCACCTGCGTGAACACGGCCCTGAAGTTTTCAAGGTTTAAAAAGCTGCCGGGCAGCACGGAAGGCGGATAGGCGTTGAACTCCGCGGGGGTTTTGAACGCGCCCATCACGCCGTAAAACACCGGAAACAGCAGCAGGCAGCCAAGCGCGATCCCAAGCAGGCCCGGCAGCGCTTCCCGGCGAACATAGCGAAGGATCCGGCTCACTGGTAATGCACCTTCTTCCCTTCGCGCAGCAGCAGCAGGATCGCGAACGTCAGCGTCATGGCGAAGGCGATCAGGCTGACGGCGGCGGCAAGGCCGTAATTGGCCGAGCGGTACCCCGCCGTATACATCAGATAGATCAGCGTGGTGGTGGCGCGCGACGGCCCGCCCTGCGTCAGGATCAGGATGGGGCCGCTGGTCATCATGGCCTGGATCATATTGGTACAGGCAACATACAGGAGGGTCGGCGATATCATGGGCAGCTGGATGCGGAAAAGCACGGTCAGCGGGCCCGCGCCGTCCAGCTTCGCGCTGCCGATCATGTCCTCGGGCACCGCGCGGAAGGCCGACAGGAACAAAAGGAAATTGAACCCGATGCCCATCCATACCGTCAGCATCAGGATGCCGCTCATGGCGGTGTGCCGGTCGGTGTACCAGCCGACGTTCAGGCCGAGCGCGTAATTGACGAACCCCACCGTGGGATTGAGCAGCACCTTAAAGATCAGCGTGATCGCCGACATCGACACCGTCATGGGCAGCGCGAGCATGGTTTCGTAGACCGGCCCCCAGCGGCGCGGGACCGCGCTGAACCAGGCGAGCAGGATGGTGATCACGACGGTCACCGGCACGTTGATCAGCATGAGCCTGAGCGTGTTGCCCATGGCAATCGAAAACTCCCGCCGCGAAAACAGATAGCGGAAATTATCCAGGCCGGCAAACGCCGTCATTTCGCCCCGGAAATTGACCACCGAAACGCTCTGCATGATCGTTTTAGCGAAGGGGTAATAAACAAAGCCCACCGCAAAAACGATCATGGGGAGCAAAAACAGATAGGGCTTGATTCCGCCGCGGCCCGGCCTGCGATCGACTCGCTGCAAACAAAAACCTCCCGAAGCGCGCTTCAGGAGGAAAAATGCGGATTCACACAAACTCGCTTTCTTCTTCCATCCAGACTATACTGTCGGCCCCGGACTTTCACCGGATCAACCTTTCGGCTCGCGGGCTGTACCGCCGGTAGGGACTTGCACCCTGCCCTGAAGAACGCTTATTCAATTCGCCCTTATTATACTACCGTCGATGCCGTTGTCAATAGATTATTTTCGCCAAACTGGACAAAGGCCGTTTATCATGATACAATCTTTTCCGGTATTCTGCGAAAGCACGGAGGCAGTATGAAACGGTTCACCTTCCGCTATGGAGACGGCGCGGTATCGGCCGATCTGGATGAAAAAAACATTCTTGGCGTGCTTCACGGCAATCACGTTCCCGCCCTGACCGATATCCCCGGCGCGCTGGCGCGGGCCGTCGAACGCCCGATCGGCTGCATGCCCCTGCGGGATTTCATCGCGCCGGGCGACAGCGTCTGCCTGATCGTCAGCGACATGAGCCGCTTCTGGATGCGGCAGGACAAAGTCATCCCGCCGCTGCTGGATTATTTATATGCACATTGCGGCGTAAAGCCTGAAAACGTTACGATTCTGGTGGCGAACGGCACGCACCCCGGCGGCGATGAAAAAGAACTGCGCACGCTGGTGACAGACGCCGTATACGATACCGTCAGGGTGGTCAACCACGACTGCCTGGCCGACGATCTGGTCTATATGGGCGACACGCCTCACGGCACGCCGGTCCGGATCAATCCCTGCGCCGCCCGGGCCGACAGGGTGATCTGCCTTGGCGCCTGCGTGCATCACGTCATGGCGGGCTTCGGCGGCGGACGCAAAAGCATCCTCCCCGGCGTCAGCGGCATGGAAACCATCAAGCACAACCACGCCTTCGCGCTGGATCCCCGCGTTTTCCGCAGCAATCCGCGCATCGGCAACGGAAAGCTCGAGGACAACCCGCTGCATCAGGACATGTGCGAAGCCGCGGCGCTTGTGCCGCATCTCTTTATGATCAATCTGGTCATGAACGCGGAAATGCAGCTGGCGCAGATCTACGCCGGCCACTATCTGGAAAGCTGGCAAAAAAGCTGCGAGGCGGCGGACGCGATCTACCGCGTTCCCATCCCCCGCAAGGCCGACGCCGTTATCGCCGGCTGCGGCGGCTATCCCAAGGATATGTCGCTGTATCAGGGCACAAAGACCATCGACAACGTGGAACCGTGCCTGAGGCGCGGCGGCACGCTGATCCTGATCATCGAAGCGCGGGAGGGCGGCGGACCGTCCGAATACTTCGACTGGATCCAAAACCTCAGGGACGGCTCGATCGAAAAGCGCCTGCGCGAGCATTTCACCGTTCCGGGCTATATCTTTTTTCTCAACTGCGAGCAGGCGCAGCGCTACCGCGTCATGATGCTCACCTCCATCGCCCCCGAAATCATAGCGCCTATGGGCATAGAAGCGTACGGCAATATGGAGGATCTTTTGGCCGCTGCCGATCTCGGCGGCAAATCGCTTTACGTGATCGAAAACGGCGGCACGGTGATTCCCTGTCCCCAGGAGGCCTGACCATGCAGAAATACATTGCAAAACGGTTCCGGAACGCGCAAAGCGGCCTTTCCCTGGATACCGAAGCGCTTCGCCGCTACAATGATATCATCGATCTGAGCATCGGCGATACCGATTTTATCACCGACCGGCGCATCATCGACGCCGCGTACCGGGACGCCTGCGCGGGCTATACCCATTACGGCGATCCCAAGGGCGATCCCGAGCTGATCGACGCCATCTGCGCCGCCTGGCAGGCGGATTTTGACGCGCGGGTCACCCCCGCCGAGGTGCTGATCACCACGTCCAGCTGCATGGGCATGAGCCAGGTCATGCTGGGGCTGCTCGATCCCGGGGACGAGGTCATCGTGTTCGGCCCGTATTTCGCCGTCTATCAGCAGCAGATCGAGCTGGCCGGCGGAAAATGCGTGGAGGTCGTCACCCGCTCCGAGGACGGCTTTCTGCCCCGCGAAGACGCGCTGCACGCGGCGATCACGCCCCGTACCCGCGCGCTGATCCTGAACACGCCCTGCAATCCCACCGGCGCGGCCTACGGGCGCGAAACGCTCGAAATGATCGCACGGGTCGCCCGTGAAGCCGATTTGCTGGCCGTCGCCGATGAAATTTATACCCGCTATCTGTACGACGGCGAATTCATTCCCCTGCGCACGCTGCCGGGAATGAAGGATCGCACCGTCACGCTGAACAGCTTCAGCAAAAACTTCATGATGACGGGCTGGCGCGTGGGCTGCATCATCGCGCATCCCGATCTGATCCGCGTGTTCCAGCACGTGAACAACGGTCTGACCTATACGACGCCCGCCATTTCCCAGCGCGCCGCCCTGCACGCGCTTTCGATCCGCGAACAGATCGCCGCCGAATATATATCCCAATACAAGGAGCGCGTGTATTACACAGCGGACAGGCTGCAGGCCATCCCCTGGATCACGCTTCAGCGGCCCCGGGGAACGTTCTATCTCTTTCCCGGCATCGAAAAAACGGGGATGGACGATAAGGAATTCTGCGGTATTTTACTGGAAGAAGCGCATCTGCTCGTTTCGCCCGGCAGCGCCTTCGGCCTGGCCGGCCGGGGGCATTTCCGCATCGCCGCCACGGTGCCCACCGAAAAGCTGGCGGAGGCGATGGACCGGCTGGAGAAAATGCATATATGCATCCAGAATGCATAATTTGTAAATATTATAAATATTTTTGCAAATCCTCTTGACAAGCCGGAGATGCCGCGTATAATAATGCGCATACATTAATTTTTCTTTAAGTGGAGGTAATGTACGATGAAAAAGCTGTTCGCTCTCCTGGTGGCCCTGGTCCTGATCCTGGGCGCCGTTTCCGCTTCCGCTGAAGGCGTATTGGAGAAAATCCAGAAGAACAATAAGATCGTAATGGGCACCGAGGCCACCTATCCGCCCTATGAATACCTGGACGACAACGCCGGCTACGCGGGCTGCGATATCTGGCTGGCCCAGCAGATCGCCGACGCCCTGGGCGTTGAGCTCGAGATCCAGAACATGGACTTCGACGGCATCATTCCCGCCGTACAGAGCGGCCTGGTGGATATCGGCATCGCCGCTTTCACCCGCACCGACGAGCGCGCCGAAGTGATCGATTTCTCGGTCCTGTACGAGACCAGCGCCCAGCTGCTGATCGTTAAGGCCGGCAACGCCGATGTGTACGCCACCAAGGAAGCCATGGCGGGCAAGCAGGTCGGCGCGCAGCAGGGCACCATCCAGAGCCAGCTGATCGAAAAGGCGCTGCCCGAAAGCCAGCTGTTCGAGCTCAAGACCTATCCCGAGCTGGCGCTCGAGACCATCAACGGCAACATCGTCGGCTTCGTGGTCGACTCCGCCGTTGGCCTCTCCATGGTGGCTGCCAGCGAAGGCACGCTCGAAGTGAGCAACTTCGCCTTCACCGCCGAGGAAGCCAGCTTCGGCAAGGCCGCCATTATCGCCCAGGGCAACCCCGATCTGCTCGCCGCGGTGAACGAAGTGATCACCAAGGTCGTCGAGGACGGCTCCTATCAGGCCGCTTACGACGCCGCCGTGGTCGCCACCAGCGAAGCCGCCGAATAATATTTCGGAATTTCACGCGCCGTGAAGCCGGAAACGGTTTCACGGCTTTCCGTCTGTCATAGGCGCATTACGATTCACCCAGGAGGAACCCATGACTTTCTTCGTCAACGTCTGGACAACGCTGGAAAAGTATTATCGCTTTTTCCTGGAGGGCGTTCAGAACACGCTGATCATCGCGTTTTTCACCGTGCTGTTCGGCACGCTGCTGGGCATCCTGATGGCGATGGCCAAGCTGAGCGGCATCAAGCCCCTCAAATGGCTGGCTACGGCGTATATCGAATTCTTCCGCGGCACCCCGCTGATGGTGCAGCTGATGTTCATTTTCTACGGTCTGCCCATGATCGGCGTCAGCTTTCCCGACGTGCCTTTCATTGAAAACTTCCAGCGTTTTGCCGCCGGCATCGTGGCCATGAGCCTGAACAGCTGCGCGTATGTGGCCGAGGTGATCCGCAGCGGCATCCAGGCGGTGGACGTGGGGCAGATGGAAGCCGCGCGTTCGCTGGGCTTCAAAAAAAGCCAGAGCATGACGCTGGTGATTCTGCCCCAGGCCATCCGTAATATCCTGCCTGCCCTCGGCAACGAGTTTGTGACGGTGATCAAGGAAAGCTCGATCGTATCGGTGATCGGCATCGCCGATCTGATGTTCCGCACAAACGGCGTGAAAGCGAAAAACTACAAGACGCTCGAATGCCTGTTCATCGCCGCGATGATTTATTTCGTGCTCACCTTTGTGAGCAGCCGGCTGATTTCGCTGATGGAAAGGAGGCTTCGCCGTGGCCGCAAGTGACATGATCCAGGTGAAAAACCTGACCAAAAAGTTCGGCAGGCTGACCGTTCTGGACAACATCAGCACCACGTTCCACGCGGGCGAGGTGGTCAGCGTGATCGGTCCCTCCGGCGGCGGCAAGAGCACCTTTCTGCGGTGTCTTAACCTGCTGGAAACGCCCACCAGCGGGCAGATCCTGTTTGACGGGATCGATATCTGCGACAAAAAGACCGATATCAACCTGCACCGGCAGAAGATGGGCATGGTATTTCAGCAGTTCAATCTGTTTGAGAACATGAACGTGATGCGCAATCTGACGGCCGCGCCCATCAAAATCAAAAAAGTGCCCAAAGAGCAGGCCGAGGAAAAGGCGGTCGCGCTGCTCAAGCGCGTCGGGCTCAGCGACAAAGCGCACTCCTACCCCAGCCAGCTCAGCGGCGGCCAGAAGCAGCGCATCGCCATCGTACGCGCGCTGATGATGGAGCCCGAGGTCATGCTGTTTGACGAGCCGACCAGCGCGCTGGACCCCGAAATGATCGGCGAGGTGCTGGACGTGATGAAGGCGCTGGCCGAATCCGGCATGTCGATGATCGTAGTCACCCACGAAATGCGCTTCGCCCGCGAGGTCAGCAGCCGCACGCTGTTCCTGGAGGGCGGGCATATCGAAGAGGACAAGCCCAGTCACGAGTTTTTCGCTCATCCCGAAAGCCCGCGCCTGATCAGTTTCCTGCATAAAGTACTGTAATCCATTAAACCATCCGCGGCGCGAAAGCGCCGTTATTTTTTTGATGCAAAATTTACCTTTATATGGTAAAATATATAAAATTTGTGTTTTCTGTGAAAGGAAGCGTAACCCTTGCAGCAAAAACTTGCCCGATCGATCGTCCGCGTCCGCTTTTTGCTGATGGCGCTTTTATTGGGATTGTCCGTTCTGGCCGCGCTGACGCTGGGCCGCACGAAGGTCAATTATGATCTTACCTCCTATCTGGCCGAGAACACCGAGACAAAGCGCGGCCTGAACCTGATGAACGGCGAGTTTACGCCCGTCGACGCGCTGTCCGTCGTGCTGATCGACGCAAGCGAAAAGGACGCCGTCGCCGAAGCGAACGCCATTGCCGCCATGAACGGCGTGATCCTTTCGATCCACGATCCCGCGGAGGGCTATAAGGAGGCGGACGGGCACAGCTATCGCCTGATCAGCGTAAACATGAGCGCGGATACCGCCGAAGAAACGCTGAGCGAGGTGGAAGAGCGCCTGAGCGGCACGCAGCATCTGATCAGCGGCGGCGTGAAGGAGACGCGCAAGCTGCGCGAAAACATCAACAGCGAAATGCCCACCGTGATGCTCGTGTCTTGCGTGATCGTATTTTTTATCCTGCTGGCTATGACAAGCTCCTATCTGGAGCCCTTTGTCTTCTTTGTGATCATCGCCGTATCCATCCTGCTCAACATGGGCAGCAACTGGATTTTCGATTCGATATCCTTTATCACCTTCGCGGTCACCGCCATCCTGCAGCTGGCGCTGGCGATGGATTACTCCATCATGCTGATGAACTCCTTCGACCGGCAGCGCGCGAGCGGAACCGAGCCGAAGCAGGCCATGATCCTGGCGCTCGGCGACGCCTTCATGCCCATCTCCTCCAGCGCGCTGACCACCGTCGGCGGCATGATCGCGCTGGTGTTCATGAGCTTTACCATCGGCTACGATATCGGCATCGTTCTGGCAAAAGGCATACTGCTGAGCATGCTGACCGTTTTCCTGATGATGCCCGGCCTTTTGCTGACGCTGTCCCCGCTGCTGGACAAAACCAGGCATAAGCCCGTTTCGATTTCGGGAAAAGGCATCGGCAGGATATCCGGCACGCTGCGCGGCGCCGTTCCCGTGCTGCTGATCCTTCTGATCGCGTTCAGCGCGTTCATGCAGCGCAGCAACGTGTATACGTATACCGTCCGCAATATCGACGAGGAAGCCATAAAGATCGGCGAGATATTCGGGCAGTCCAACCAGCTGGTGCTGCTTTTCCCCCGCGACGACAGCGACGAAGGCATCGCCCGTCAGGAGCGGATGATCGATGAAATCAGCGCGCTGACTGCCGACGGCAAGCCCGTTGTGCAGAAGGCGATGTCCATGGTCACCACCGGGAAGGCCGCGGTCACGTATTACGACGCGGTCAGCGCGGCGCAGCTGCTGGGAAGAAGCGAATCCTCCGTGCGCACGGCGCTCAGCCTGATGGGCATAAAAACGCCGATCCGCGGCGACAGGCTGCTGGATGCGCTGTCCGAAAAAATGAAGCGCTATTCCTTCCTGATGCCCGAGGGCGCGGAGCAGCAGCTTGAGGAAGCGCGGTCGCTGCTGAAAAAAGCGGACGCCATTTTCAACGGTCCGCATTATTCGCGCGCGCTGCTTTCGCTGGATCTGTCTTTTTCCAGTCCCCACGTGCATGACACGATCGTTTCCACCCGGTCGATCCTGCGGGACATTTACGGCGAAGACACCGCAATGGCCGGCACGATGCTGGCCCTGGACGATATCGCGGTATCCTTCCACAAGGACCTGCAGCGCGTATCGCTCATCACGGTGCTGTTCGTATTCCTGGTCGTATTGATCTCTTTCCGCTCGCTGCTGATCCCTCTCACGCTGGTATGCGTAATCCAGGGCGCGATCTGGATCAACATGTGCTTCTCCAACTGGTACGACGGCGACATCTTCTTTATGTGCTATCTGATCTGCGTTGGCCTGCAGATGGGCGCGACGATCGATTACGGCATCCTGCTCACCAGCCATTACCGCGCGCTGCGCGCTGCGCTTCCGCCCGCTCAGGCGGCCGCGCAGGCCATTCAGCTGTCCGTGCAGACGATTCTGACCAGCGGTTCCGCGCTGGTCGTGGCCGGCTTTTCCGTCGGGATCGTAAGCTCCGTCTTTTATATCTCTTCCATCGGCACCATGCTCGCGCGCGGCGCGCTGATTTCCGTCGTGATGGTGCTGTTCCTTCTGCCCAGGCTGCTGCAATGGTTCGACCGCTGGATCGTGCGCGCGCCGAAGCGCGAATGATTGTTCCTCCCGCGCCGCCCGGACGTCCGGATTATTCAGCAAACAGGAATCAGACGTTCTCCACGAACTGAAGCAGGATCTTCAGCGCGCCTTCCATATCGCGCATGTCGATGACCTCCGCCGGGGAATGCACATAGCGGCAGGGAATGGAAATGCAGCCCGCCGGAACGCCGGCCCGGGCGCGCTGTATCGCGCTTCCGTCCTGGCCGCCGAAGGGCAGCACCTCCCGCTGCGCGGGAACGCCGGCTTCCGCGGCCGCCTTCAACAACGCGTCCCGCACGGAGGCCGAGGCGATCATGCTGCTGTCCATGAACTTTACGGCGGCGCCCTTGCCCAGGGAAATGGCCGGCAGCTTGGTTTCCGGCGTATCGCCCCAGGCGGTCACATCCAGCGCGACGCCGATATCCGGGTTCACGCTGTAAGCGGCGACCCCGGCCCCGCGAAGGCCGACCTCTTCCTGGGTGGAAAACACGCCGATCACCGTGTTTCGCGGCTCATCCAAATACATCAGCAGTTCGCACAGCAGCGCGCAGCAGCAGCGGTCGTCCATCGCGGGAGCGGCTACGCGGTGCTCTCCCAGTTCAAAGCAGTCGGGAGCGTATACCGCCATATCGCCGGGCAGCACGTATTGCCCGGCTTCTTCTTTGCTTTCCGCCCCGATATCGATGAACAGATGCTTCATCGCCGTCTCTTCGCCTTTGACGGGCTGGCAGTACAGCACGCCTTCGACGCCGTTTTCAAACACGACGTGCCGGGCGGAGGAAATGCGCGGGCTGACGCCGCCCACGTTGTGCACCCGCAGAAAGCCCTTCTCGTCGATATCCGTCACCACAAAGCCGATATGGTCCATATGCGCCGAGAACATGATCCGTTTTCCCGTCTCTTCGGTCCCGTACTTTTCCACGATCAGGTTTCCCAGCGCGTCCACATGCATGTTGTCCACATGGGCGGCGATCAGCGATTTGACGGTTTCGGCAACGGCGTGCTCGTTGCCCGAGGGTCCATAGGCGGACAAAAGCGTTTTCAGCGTATCCCGAAGCATGAAAAACTCCTCCTTTGTTACACGTTTTGCAGGAACGCCCGCGTCAGCGCGTACTGCGCTTCCACGTCGTTCAGGCAGCAGACCGACGCGCCGCTGTGGATATACCGGCAGGGCACGGACAGCGTGATCGCCCGCGCGCCGCCCGCGGCCCGCTGGTAGTTGGCCGCGTCGTTGACGGCGGTGACACCGCGCTTGACCTGGTGCGCGATGGCGTTCCGGTCGGCAAGGCGCATCATTTTCTGGTACAGCCTGCGCTGGTAGATGCTGCTGTTATCCATGAAGCTGACGGCAACGCCCGCTCCCGCGGCGCATACCTGCGTCTGCGTTTCCCCGCAGCCCAGATCGTTGGCCGCCGTGCCCTCCAGGTTCACGGTGATCTCGGGCTGCAGGGCGTAAGCCGCGCCGGCGGAGCCGCGAAGGCCGACCTCCTCCCGGGTGACAAAGGCCAGCGTGACGTCCCCCGGATAGCTTTCCCGCATCAGGCGCAGCAGGTTATAGCAGCCCACGCGGTCGTCCAGCGCTTTGGCGCAGACGAAGCCGTCGCCGAAGAGTGTATACGGCGCGTCGAAGCAGGCGACGCTGGCGGGCGGGCACTGTTCAAGCGCCTCCTGCTTGTTTTTCGCGCCGATATCGATATACAGATGGTCATAATCGGGCACGCGGTCCATATCCTCCCGCGTCTGCAGGTGAATGGCGATCGCTCCGATCACGCCGGGCAGGCGCTTTTCCCCCACCAGCACGCGCTTTGAAACGATCACCCTGGGATCGATACCGCCGACGGGCCGGAACCGGAGCAGCCCTTCCTCGGTAGCCCCCATAACGATGAAGCCCACCTCGTCCATATGCGCGGAAACGCATACGTGCGGTTTGCCCGCCTCCTGTCCCCTGATCGAGCACAGCAGGTTGCCCATGCGGTCTGTGCGCACGTTTTCTTCGCCGAGCGCCGCGCGGGCTTCTTCAGCCAACAATCGCCGCAGCTCTTTTTCATTCCCGGAAGGCGCGTGGATTTCGCACAGCTGTTTCAGATCCATAATTCATCCCTCCACGCGCCGCTGACGGAAGCACAGTAAGCGGCCAGCAGCCGCGCGCATTCGTTCAGCGCGGACAGATCAAAGGTCTCCACGGAAGTATGCATATAGCGGACCGGCAGCGAAAGCAGCACGCCGGGCACGCCGCCGCGCACCGTTTCAAGCCCGTCCATATCGGTGTACGTATCGCGCGGAACGACCTCGCACTGATAGGCCACGCGCTGTTCCTTCGCGATATCTTCCAGTTTCTGCCTCAGATACGGATGGATGAACGGCCCTCTCGCAATGGTCGGGCTGTCTATTTCAAAGGCTTCCAGCTCGGGCGCGCCGGGCGTTTTGGCGTGGGTCACGTCGAGCACCACGCAAAAATCGGGATCGACCCCGAACCCGGCGGTCATCGCGCCGTAGCCGCTCACCTCTTCCTGGCTGGACAGCACGAAATACAGATCGGCCGTCGTATCCATCCGCTGCAGCAGCTCCGCCGTGCGCAGCAGGATCGCCGCGCAGCTGCGGTCGTCGGCGGTTTTGGTGGCAAAGCGGCCGTTCATGAGCTCCGTGAATCCGCCCTCCAGCGAAACGCAGTCGCCGACGCGCACCGTTTCGCGCGCGCGCTCCGCCGACATGCCCAGATCGATATACAGTTCGTCCCAGGCATAGTTCTTTTCCCGCTCCGACGGGGACAGAAGATGCGGCGCTTTCGCGCCGATAACGCCCAGGACGCGCTCCTTGCCGTGAACCGTCACCCGCATACCGGGCAGGATGCGCGGATCCACGCCGCCTATCCCGCGCATGCGCAGAGCGCCGTCGTCTTCGATCTTCGCGACCATCATGCCGATTTCATCCAGATGCGCGCACAGCATCACCTTCGGCCCGCGGCCACGGATGCGGGCGATCACGCTGTTCAGCGCGTCAATGCGCACTTCGTCGCAATACGGCTCAAAAGCCCCGGCGATGTAGCGCGCCACGGCCTCCTCGCCGCCCGAAAGCCCCGGGAGCGCCGTAACTTCCCGAAGGAACTGTTCCGTCTGCATGGACCTCATCCTTTCATTTTTTCATTTGAGTGTCCGGATCTTCGCGATATCGCTTTCAGACGCGCTGATCACATAATTGCTCTGATGGGTAAAGGTCACAAACCCGGCCGGCGTTCCGGCGGGCTTTTTCACGTACCTGCGCAGCGTCGTATCCACCGGCACGGCCTGGCCCTTTCCCTTGCTGTGCCAGGCGGCGAGGCGCAGCGCGCACAGCAGCGTTTCATCCGATACGGTCTTTCCCTCCGTGTGGATGATCACGTGCGAGCCGGGCATGTCCTTGGCGTGCAGCCAGACGTCGTCGCCCCTGGCGGTCATGGTAAGCCGCTCGTTCTGCAGCGCGTTTTTGCCCACCGAGATCGTCATGCCGTCCGGCGAGAGAAAGCGCATCGGCGCGGACTGCCGCTGGCTCTTCTGCTGCTTTTTCCGGTCTGCCGCGGCGGGCTTCATCAGTCCTTCTTCCCGCAGCACGCGGCGGATATCGGCGATATCCTCCTCCGTTTCACAGCTGTCCAGGTCGCAGAGCGCTTCCTCCAGCACCGCAATCTCCCGCAGCGTCTTTTCCTTCTGCTCCGCCGCGAGCCGGGCGGCCGCCCGGGCCTTCTGGTAGCGCTTGAAGAAACGCTGAGCGTTCTGCGCCGGGGAAAGGCGCACGTCCAGCGGGATGCGCATGGGCTGGCCGTCGTAATAGTTTTCAAGCGTCACGGTTTCCGCGCCCCGGGGCACCTCGTACAGATGCGCGTTGAGCAGTTCGCCCATGACGCGGTATTCCTCGCTGCGCGAAGCGTTGAGCAGCTCTTCCTCCTGCAAAGCCAGCTTTTTTTCGCTGCGCTCCATATGCGTTTTCAGCGTTTTGCGCAGGCCGGCCGAACGCTGCTGCATCCTGTCCCGCCGGTCGCGCCCATCGTAAAACGCGTCGAGCGCCGCGGACAGCGAGGGCATCGCCTGCTGCCTTTCGGTCGGGTAAGACAGATACAGATACGGGAACACGTCGGCGGGCAGGCCGTCCTCGCCCCGCAGCAGCATGGGCTGCGCCATGTCGGGCAACTTAGCGAGAAACGCGCTCAGCTTTTCGCATATTTCCGGCAGGTGGGCGGGATCGGCCTGGCCCTGCTCGCTGCCGGTCACGCGCAGGCTGAGCTCCCTGGCCGCGATGGCGGAAAGGCCGGAAACATGCAGCGAAAGCGCCTTGTCGAAGCGTCCTTCATACCCAGTCAGCCTTGCCAGCAGCCGTTCGGGGGCGCATTCCTCGGGGGGCAGCTTATCCTGCGCCGGGGGCGGAATGAAATCCAGGCCCGGCAGCGCCTGACGCACCCGGCTCATATCGTCGGTCACATGGCGGATGGCGTCGATGATGCGCCCGTCCCGCACAAGCGTCAGATTGCTGTGTCGGCCCATCGCCTCCAGATACAGCTGATACGGATGCATCACGCCCAGTTCGTCCTGCGCGTCGATATCCAGCAGCAGCACGCGGTCGCCGTTCAGCTGGCGCACGGCGTTCAGCCTGCCGCCCGTCAGATGCTTGCGCATCAGCATGCAGAACATAGGCGCGCTGATAGGATTGACGAATTGCCCCTCGGTCAGGTGCGCCCGCGCGAAGCTGGGGCTGGCGGAGAGGATCAGTTTATAATTTTTGCCGCCATTTCGCAAAAGCAGCAGCAGCATATCCTTTTCAGGCTGGTTCACGCGTTCGATCCGCGCGCCAGCCAGTACGGCGTTCAGTTCCCGGGCGATGAAGCCCAGGGTAAGCCCATCCAAAGGCATAAAGCAATCACCCTCTGCAATCATAGCACAAAAGAACGCGGCATACAATGTGTCACAGCAATATGCAAGGGGTGAAAACAGGTGAAATTCAAATTGAAAGTAACGCGCGTGCAAGTGGAGCGTCTGCTGGTGATGGCGTCCGCCGCCCTGGTGGTGGCGCTGGCCCTTCGCGGCGGCGAAACGGCCATGAGCCGTTATGAAGACATGCAGCTGGCGAAAAGCGCTTCCGCGGTAACGCTGCCTACAGCCGTGCCCGCCGAAACGCAGCCGGTCACGGTATATTACCAGGACGGCGAAGGCTATCTCGTGCCGGTGACGACCCGCGTGGAAAAAACCGACGGCATCGCCAAGGCCGCCTTGAGCCTGCTGGTGCAAAGCCCGGACAACGACGCCGCCGCGGCGCGGATGGGGCTCAGGCCCTGCGTGCCGGAGGGAACGACCTTTGATCTGGATATCAGCAACGGCCGCGCGCGGGTGGACCTGGGCAAAGAAGCGCTCTCCTGCAAGGACGCGGAGCAGGAAAGCCTGATGGTCATGGCGGTTTCCCAGACGCTGAACGAGTTTCCCACGGTGAAGGAGGTCTCCTTTCTGTTCGACGGGCAGTCGCGTTCGCGCCTGACCCACGGCACCGACGTTTCCGGCACGTTCAAGGCAAACGACATCAATATGGAAACGGTAACGACCTTCGACGGCTCCGACGCCAACGCCGCCACAGTCAAACTGTACTTCCCTTCCCAGACCGGCCGCATGCTGGTGCCCGTGACCCGGCTGGTATATTCGGACGCCGATCCGGTGACCGCCATGGTGGAGCTTTGCCGCGGCCCGCGCAGCGACAGCGGCCTGGAGCGCAGCGTGCCCGAAGGCTGCGGCCTGAAAAGCGTGAAAATGAAAAACGGCGTCGTCAGCATCGACCTGACGGGCGAATTCAACAAGGATACGGGAGGCGACCGGCTGCAGATGCTTCGCGCCATCGTATTCACCGCCTCGCAGTTTCCCGGCGTGAAAGAGGTCAAGCTGTCCGTGGAGGGCCAGCCCTACGCCCTGCCCGAGCAGGCTACGTCGGCCTGGATCAATACGGATACCGAAGTGATGAGCTATTACCCCGGGGTGATCGAAACGGATTGAGGAAAAACATGGATTAAAGCCCGGGATACGAAGAAACAGGAGCGGGGAGAACGACGCAGGCGCGGCCTGAATCGTGTTTTCCTTGCATCCTTCACCGGTTTGTGGTATCATAAAGCACGGGCAATCCTTTGCGCCTGTACCTCAGTAGGATAGAGGGTCCGCCTCCTAATAAAGCGGTCGACGGCCGCCAAAAATGAGTGATGGGATCTCCCCAAAAGGGAAAATCCGTACTTCCAAGGCGATCTGGACGGCCGCCAATTTGCTAACAAAAGGCGGGCGTTCTGGCAAAGAAGAGGTGTCGATACCCAATCGAGGTCAGAATCCAGCTAACGGATCACCCGATCTGCTAACGGATATTGACAGTATATCCCAAAGTCCGAAATTCTTCAACCTTCGGAAAGCCTTGAAAAATAAGGCTTTCCGGGCACATGGTCCCGTAGCTCAGCCGTGGGTTCGAATCCCGCCGGGATCACCATTTTACCTACCAGATCGACAGATTTGCCCTCAAAAAGGCAACTGTAAAGCTGGTAGGATTTTTCTTTTTTACGGAGCTGCTGAGTACAAAAAATCTGCTAACAGAAGATGACCCCTGTTAGCAGATTTCTAATTTTTCAGCCCGATTTCTAATCGGTCTTCACGGATACCCCTTCTTCTGCGTCAAAATTTTACGGACGGTCGTGCTAAAAAAGGCGGACTACGCGGACGGCAATTATCATATAACTGAATCCGGATAAGACAGAGGATGGAGAGTTTATTTCGTCCCACGCCTGCGCACCGGAGTCAGCGGATCAGGAGTTTGTTCTTGCGCGAAATCAGTATCTTATGAACGCCGGCAGCGGAAAGAAAAACGAAGTGATTACGTATCAGCTCCGGCAATCTTTTAAGCCGGGAGAGGTTTCGGCGGAGGAAGCAAATAAGATTGGCTACGAGCTGGCTGAGCGCCTTCTTCACGGCGAACACGCCTTCATTGTGGCGACACATACGGATCGAAGGCATGTCCAT
>CACWLY010000031.1 GCA_902761825.1 uncultured Eubacteriales bacterium | reverse complement strand
GACGCGCCGCCGATCAGGCCGCCGTCGATCTCGGGCTGGGCCATCAGGCCGCTGGCGTTCTTGGGGTTCATGCTGCCGCCGTACTGGATGCGCACCTTATCGGCCACGCGCTTGCCGTACTTGCGGGCGATCGCGGCGCGGATGACGCCGATGGTCTCGTTGGCCTGCTCGTCGGTGGCGGTCAGGCCGGTGCCGATAGCCCACACGGGCTCATAGGCGATCACGACCTTCTTGATCTCTTCGGGGGTCATGCCGGTCAGGGCGGTCAGCGTCTGATAGGCCACCAGATCGTCGGTATAGCCGGCTTCGCGCTGCTCCTTGCGCTCGCCCACGCAGATGATGGGCGTCATGCCCGCGCGCACGACGGCCAGGGCGCGCTTGTTCACGGTCTCGTCGGTCTCGCCGAAATACTGACGGCGCTCGGAGTGGCCCACGATCACATAATCGACGCCGCAGGCCTTGACCATATCGGCGGAAAGCTCGCCGGTATAGGCGCCCTTGGGCTCCCAGTGCATGTTCTGCACGCCGACCTTGATCTTGCTGCCGCGCACGGCCTGCTTGGCGGCATGCACGCACAGCGCGGGCACGCACACGACGACGGTGCACTTGGCTTCCTTCACCAGGGGCTTGAGCTCCTGGATCAGCGCGGTGGTCTCGGCGGGGGTCTTGTTCATTTTCCAGTTACCGGCAATGATAGGGGTACGCATATCCAAAGTAACTCCTTTCTCAAGTAATACTATTCTCAGTATAAAAGATTATCAGATTTGGGATGGATTTTTCGCCGAGGCGTAGCAGCGCTACGTTGACCGGAATGAAGCAACGCCAAGACGGAAAAGACACCCAAAGATGATAAGATTTTAGATTGAGAATAGTATAAGCAGACATTATCAGCAGGGATCGATAAGGGGCTGCGAAGCCCCTTATCCATAATCCGCAGGACCAGCTTTGCCGGTCCGAGGAGCAGCCGTCAGGCTGCTTCCTTGCGGATTTTCCGGCCGCGCATCGCAGACGCGCAGGAAAATCCGTGCCGATGAAAAGCGGCCTGCGCCGCTTTTCATCGATTATATTACTTGTCGTTCAGCGCCGCGACGCCGGGCAGGGTCTTGCCTTCCAGGAACTCGAGGGAAGCGCCGCCGCCGGTGGAAATGTGGCTGATCTTGTCGGCGAAGCCCAGCTGGGTCACAGCGGCCGCGCTGTCGCCGCCGCCCACGATGCTGATGCAGTCAGCCTCGGCCAGCGCTTCGGCCACGGCGATCGTGCCCTTGGCGAAGTTGGAGAACTCAAACACGCCCATGGGGCCGTTCCAGACGACGGTCTTGGCGTTCTTGATGGTATCGGCGAACAGCTTGCGGGTTTCGGGGCCGATATCCACGCCCTGCCAGCCGGCGGGGATCTCGCCGATGGGAACGATCCTGGTGTTGGCGTCGTTGCTGAAATCGTCGGCGATCACGGTATCGATGGGCAGCAGGAACTTGACGCCCTTCGCCTTGGCTTTTTCGATGATCTCCTTGGACAGGTCGATCTTATCCTCTTCCAGCAGGCTGTCGCCCACTTCGCCGCCCATGGCCTTGGCGAAGGTGTACGCCATGCCGCCGCCGATGACCAGCGCGTCGACCTTGTCGATCAGGTTGGTGATGACGCCGATCTTGCTGGAAACCTTGGCGCCGCCCAGGATGGCGACAAAGGGCCGCTGCGGATTCTCGAGCGCGCCGCCCATGAATTTGAGCTCTTTCTCGATCAGGTAGCCGCTGACGGCGGGCAGATAATCGGCGACGCCGGCGGTGGAGGCATGCGCGCGGTGCGCGGTGCCGAAGGCGTCGTTCACGTACAGCTCGGCGTAATCAGCCAGCGCCTTGGCGAAGGCGGGATCGTTCTTTTCTTCCTCGGCATGGAAGCGCAGGTTTTCCAGCACCATGACCTGGCCGGGCTGCAGCGCGGCGGCCTTCGCCTTGGCGTCGGGGCCGATCACGTCCTTGGCCATGATCACTTCCTGGCCCAGCAGCTCGGAGAGGCGGGCGGCGACGGGGGCGAGGGACAGCTTTTTGACGTCCTTCTTGGCCTTTTCCAGGGCGGCCTCGGTGGCGGCGGCCTGCTCCTCAGCGGGCAGCGCTTCGATCTTGGCCTTTTCCTTCTTGTTCAGCTTGAGCGTATCGTTAAAAACGTTGTGGGGCTTGCCCATGTGGCTGCACAGGATCACGGCAGCCTTGTGATCCACCAGGTACTTGATGGTGGGCAGCGCGCCCAGGATGCGGTTTTCGTCGGTAATCTTGGTGCCGGTTTCCTTGTCCATGGGCACGTTGAAGTCAACGCGCACAAGAACCTTTTTGCCCTGAACGTTTACGTCTTCGATGGTCTTTTTCATGGGACATTCTCCTTTATAAAAATGTAAGATCGGGAACGGGACCGCGTGCGGGAAGACAGACCCGCAACGTTTTTATTATATACCTATTTTATCGATTGCACAAGCGTTTTTGCCCAAAAAACGGGGAAATAAGAATGGAATGATTGCGTTTTTGCGTGAATACGGGTATAATGCAGAGCATACCATCTTTTTGTGATATCCCGCATTAACCCGCCGCTCCGATGGGCTGAACGCCCCCGACGCCTTCGACGCCCAGGCCGGGCGCGTCGGACAGCGCAATATCCTTTCCGCTGAAGACCGCTCCGCCCCGCACCGGATCGGCGGCGCACAGCATGGGCCCGTCCAGATCGACCTTTGTGACGACGGAGCGCGCGCAGGCCAGATGCGCCGCGGCGTTGACCGCGACCTTGCCCTCCAGCATGCAGCCGATCATGCATTCCACGCCGTACAGCTCGGCGAGGGTGGCGATTTTGAGGGCGTTGTAAATGCCGCCGCACTTCATCAATTTGATGTTGATCAGGTCCGCGGCGCGCGTTTGCAGGATGCGCAGGGCATCGGCCGGGCTGAACACGGCCTCGTCGGCCAGCACGGGCACGTCGCTGCGCTCGGTCACGTACCGCAGGCCCTCCAGATCGGCCGCAGGCACGGGTTGTTCCACCAGTTCCAGGTTGAGCCCCTTCTCCTGCATGCCGTTCAGGATGCGCACGGCCTGCTTGGGCGTCCAGGCCTGGTTCGCGTCGATGCGCAGCACGGTATCGGCGGGCACGGCGGCGCGCACGGCGGCCAGACGCGCAACGTCCAGGGCGGGATCGACGCCCACCTTGATCTTGAGGCAGTCAAAGCCCCGCCGGACGGCCTCGCCGGCGTCCCGGGCCATGACCTCGGGCGCATTGACGCTGACGGTCAGATCGGTGGTCAGGCGGCTGCGGCTTCCGCCGAGCAGCTTATAGACCGGGATCGCGTACTTTTTGCCGTACAGGTCCCACAGCGCCATATCCACGGCGGCCTTGGCGCTGGTGTTGTGCACCAGGGCGGACTGCACGCGCAGCAGCAGGCGCTCCAGGTCGTCGGCCTCCTGCCCCAGAATGGCCGGGGCCAGATGATGCTCGAGCGCGCCGCAGACGGCCTCGGCCGTGTCGCCGGTGATCACGCCGGTGGGCGGCGCTTCGCCGAAGCCCACGGCGTCGGTATCGGTGTACACCTTCACGATGATGTCTTCCACGCTCGCCACCGTCCGCAGCGCGGTTTTGAACGGCGTGCGCAGGGGGATGGATACCCGTCCCCATTCGATTCCTGTGATTTTCATACTGATTTACCTCCGAAAGCGGGTGTGTGCGCGTGAATTTTCAGAAGCTGACCGATTACCTGAACGGCCTGGCCGCCCAGGGCGTGCCCGGATGCGAAATGGCGGTGTGGATCGCGCACGAGCCGGTGTACCGCCATCACGCGGGCATCGCGAAGGGCGGCGAAACCTACCGGCTGTATTCGGCGACGAAGGTGCTGACCGCGACGGTCGTCCTGCGGCTGATCGAGGAAGGCGCGCTGCGGCTGAGCGACCCGGTGAGCGATTACCTGCCCGAGTACGCGGACCTGACGGTGGAGGAGAACGGCGCGTCGCGTCCCGCCGCGACGCAAATGACGCTCGAGCACCTGCTTTCCATGCAGGGCGGGCTGGACTACGACGAGGACGCCCCGGCCATCCGCGCGCTGATCCGGGAAACGAACGGCCTGGCCGATACCGTGGCGGTCGCGCGCCGTTTCGCGGCGAAGCCCCTGCGCTTCGATCCCGGATTGGGCTTCCGCTACAGCCTGTGCATCGACGCGGCCGCGGCGGTGGCCGTCGCGGCGACGGGCAAGCCGCTGAGCGCGCTGGCGCGGGAGCTTGTGCTCGATCCCCTCGGGATCACCGATCTCAGCTTTCATCCCACCGCCGGGCAGCTTCGCCGCCTCGCGCCGCAGTTCATCCTGGACGCGGAGGGCCGCGTCGTTCCCGCGCCCGAATGCCAGGACCGCCTGGCCTGCCTGCCCAATTACGAGAGCGGCGGCGGCGGGCTGACGGGCAGCGTGGACGGCTATATGCCGCTGGCCGACGCGCTGGCAAACGGCGGCGTGGGCGCGAACGGCGCGCGCGTCCTGAGCGAAGCCTCGATCGACGATATGCGCCGCGACCGGCAGACCGGGCCCGCGCTCGCCGACTGGCTGCGCGTGAAGCACAAGCGCGGCTACGGCTACGGCCTGGGCGTCCGCACGCTGACCGACGCCTCGGCCTCCCTGAGCCCGCCGGGCGAGTTCGGCTGGGACGGCGCGGCGGGCGCGTGGGTCATGATGGACCCCGATCACCGCATCGCGGCCTTTTACGCGCAGCACGTGGTCAACATGAACCGGGCGTACTACGAGTTCCACCCGGCCATCCGCGACCTGATTTACGAGGGGCTGAACGCCTGAAGCGCAAGCCGCGCGGCGCCCAGCGCCGCCGTGCCCCGGGGGCTGATCACGCGGGCGAGCGGCAGCTTTTCCCGAAGGCGTTCGCACAGGGCCCGGCGGATCATGGGATAATGCTCCGGAATGCTGCCCAGCAGGGCGATTTCGCCGTCGGTCATGCCGGCCTTCGTCCAGGCCGCGACGGCCAGCGCGCCAAGCTCCTCCGCCGCGCGACGGGCAATCGCGCAGGCCGCTTCGTCGCCCGCCTGAACGGCGGGAAGCAGCAGCGGCGCGAGGGCGGCGATCTGCTTTTTGCCGGTCCCGGGAGCGTACAGCCAGGTGATGATCCCGCCCGTGCCGTCCACGCCGAGCCGCTCGTACACCGCCTGCGTCAGGCAGGTCCGCGGCCCGCGGCCGTCGGAGGCGCGCACCACGGCGGTCAGGATATCCCGGCCCAGGGCGTAGCCGCTGCCGCCGTCGTCGATCAGATAGCCGTAGCCGCCGCTGCGGAAGGTATTTCCGCGCGCGTCGCGGCCGAAGCAAACCGATCCCGTTCCGGCGATCAGGATGCAGCCCGGCCCTTCCACCGCCCCGGCCAGCGCGATTTCCTGGTCGCCCAGCAGCCGCGCGGGGCCAGAGTAGCCGCTCTTTTTCAGGCATTCGCCGATCATTTCCCCGGCGCGGGCGTTGCTGACCCCGGCGAAGCCGATCACCAGCCCGCCGCAGCCGTCAAGCCCGCCGGACAGGCCGTCCATGAAGCGCACGCAGTCGCCGACCGTTTTTTCGATCGTTTCGCGGGCTGTGCCGTTGGGATTAAGCGGGCCGAAGACGGCCTCGGCCAGCGGCGCGCCCGACGCATCCAGCGCGCATACGCCGGTCTTGGTGCCGCCGCCGTCCCATCCGCAGTACCACTTCATGCCCTGCCTCCCTGTTTGAGGGCCAGGGCGACGCGGCCGTCGGCCTCGTCCAGCGCCTTCCGCGCGGCCTCGGGCTCCAACCCCAGCAGCAGCGACACGATGGCGGTCTTGCAGTGGAAGCCGCATTTTTCCAGCGCCTCCCTGGCCGTTTCCTCGCTTTCGCCGGTGACGGTGCATACGATCGATATCGCGCGGTGCACCAGCTTTTCGTTGCTGGCCTTCACGTCCACCATGAGGTTGCCGTACACCTTGCCCAGCTTGATCATCACGGCGGTGGAGATCAGGTTGAGGGTCAGCTTCTGGCAGGTGCCGCTCTTCATGCGCGAGGAGCCGGTCACCACCTCGGGGCCGGGAACGGGGGCTATGGTGATATCGGCGTGGCGCGACATTTCGCTGTCGCGGCAGCACACGAGCGCCATGACGGGCGCGCCCAGCGAGCGCGCGTAATCCATGGCCCCGATCACGTAGGGCGTGCGGCCGCTGGCGGCGATGCCAACCAGCGCGTCGCGGGACGAAAAATCGTGCGCCGCGAGGTCCCGCGCGCCAAGCTCGCGGCTGTCCTCCGCGCCCTCGACGGCCTTCAGGAAGGCCGGAGCCCCGCCCGCGATCAGCGCCACCACCAGGCCGGGGTCCACGCCGTAGGTGGGCGGGCATTCGGCGGCGTCCAGCACGCCCAGGCGGCCCGACGTGCCCGCGCCGCAGTAAAACAGGCGGCCGCCCGCGCGCAGTTTGTCGTATATGATGTCGATGCTGCGGGCGATCTCGGGCAGCGCGGCCTTTACGGCCTCGGCGCAGCGGTGATCCTCGCTGTTGATCAGGGTAATCATGTCCAGGGTGGACAGCGTATCGATGTGCTCGGTGCGCGGGTTGCGCTGCTCGGTGTCGATCCTGCGAAGCTCCACGGCCATGGCGGTATCCTTCCTTTTTTTTCGTAATTTATCTGCTCAGTATTATAGCATTCCCGCGAGGGGTTGACAATCGCTTTCCCCGCGCGGGCAGCAAAAGAAACGGAGGCGTCTCACGATGGGCTTTGACTGGCGGACGTATCTGCAAAGCGAACTGCGCCGCGGGCGCGAAACGGGCTGTTTTCCCTCGGCGGCGGCGGCGATCGGCGTGAAGGGCGAGGTGCTCGCGACGGCGTTCACGGGGGAAGCGCCGCTGCCCGGCGGCGCGCCGGTGGACGAGGGCACGCTGTACGACATGGCCTCGCTCTCGAAAGTGCTCGCTCCCACGATGATCGCCCTGCGCGCCCTGCAGGAGGGGACGCTCGGCCTCGACGAGACGGTGGGCGATTTCTTCCCCGACGCCCCGGAGGACAAGCGCGGCATCACGGTCAAAATGCTCATGACCCACACCGGCGGCTTCAATCCCTCCTTCCGGCTGGACAAAATGGGCATCACGCCCGACCAGGCGGTACAGGCGATCCTGCATCGTCCGCTGGACGCCGCGCCGGGCGAGAAGCCCATCTATTCCTGCATGGGCTATATCCTTTTCGCCAAAATGCTGGAAAAGCGCTTCGGGCAGCCGCTGAACGCGCTGGCGCGGGAGCGCGTGTTTGAGCCGCTGGGCATGCGGGACACCGGCTACTGCCCGCCGGAAACGGCCGTGTGCGCCGCCACCGAGGTCGATCCCGAAACCGGCAGGCCGTGGATCGGCGTGGTGCACGACGAGAACGCGCGCTTCCTGGGCGGCGTGTCGGGCAACGCGGGCGTGTTCATGCCGCTGCGCGACGGCATCCGCTTCGCGCGCATGCTGGCCCGGGGCGGCGACGGTTATCTGGCGGAGAGCACGCTGCGCAAGGCCGTGACCAACTATACGCCGGGACAGGACGCGCACCGCGGGCTGGGCTTCCAGCTGGCGGGCACCGAGGGCTGCTTTTTCAGCGCCGAAGCGCCCGGGCGCTGCTTCGGCCACACCGGCTTTACCGGCACCAGCCTGATGGTGGAGCCCGTAAGCGGCCTGTGGGTGCTGCTGCTGACCAACCGCGTGTATCCCACGCGGCAGAGCGACGGGCTTTTCCCCTTCCGCAGGGGGCTGCACGCGGCGTGCCTGCGACAAATTTCTGCGATTGATCATTGACAATCCGCCCATAATTGTGTAATCTATATATATATAAAAGAGGATGCGTTTATCCGTGCATATCAGGCAGAGAGGCTCCGTTTCTTTTGTTCTTGAGCCCGCCGAAAAAGGAGATGGATCGGTTGAAGAAAGACGATGCTTTGCGGACCGCCGGAAAGCCCGTGAAAAAGCGGTCCCGTTTTACGCTGGATGACATGCAGCTGTTTTTCCTGTCCCTGCCCACGGTGATCTGGTATCTGCTGTTCTGCTATCTGCCCATGTTCGGCCTGGTCATCGCCTTCAAGCAGTACAGGGTTGCGCCCGGCAAGGGCTTTTTGTGGAGCCTGTTCTACAACAGCAAATGGAGCGGTCTGGAAAACTTCCGCTTCCTGTTCGCCAACAATAAGACCACGACCATCAACATGTTCCGCAACACGATCGGCTACAACGTCGTGTTCATCATATTGGGCGTGGTGCTGCCGGTGACGCTGGCCATCATGATCAACCACCTGCACAGCCAGAAGCTGGCGAAAGTGACGCAGACCGCCATGTTCCTGCCGCACTTCATCAGCTGGGTGGTTGTCGGCTACTTCGTGTTCGCCTTCCTCTCCACCGACAACGGCCTGGTCAACCGCACGCTGCAAAAGCTGGGGCTTTCGACCATCAAATGGTATCAGGGCGAAGCCAAGCCCTATTGGCCGTTCTATCTGGTGTTCCTGCACGTATGGAAAACCATCGGATACAGCATGGTGGTGTACCTGGCCTCCATCAAGGGCATCGACGGCAGCCTGTACGAGGCGGCCATGATCGACGGCGCAAGCAAATGGCAGCAGACCAAGTACATCACGCTTCCCATGCTCAAGACCATCATGATCATCATGTTCATCATGGCGGTCGGCAAGATCTTCAATTCCGATTTCGGCCTGTTCTACCGCACCACGCGCAATTCCAGCTCGCTGACCAGCGTATACCTGACGCTGGACGTGTACGTGTATAACTCGATGTTCAACAATCCCCGCCCGGTATACGGCTATATTTCCGCCGCGGGCTTCCTGCAATCGGTGCTGGGCTGCCTGACCATGATCACCGCCAACGCCATCGTGCGCAAGGTGGACAACGAAAGCGCCCTGTTCTGAAGAAAGGAGGAAGAAAGAGATGTCCATCGTTTCCAACAGCAAGGGACCGCAGAAAACGCTGCGCGAGACCGGCAGCGGCATGGAGCGGTTCAACGCGATCCGCCCGGGCACCAATGTGGCGTACAGCGCGCTGTTCATCTTCCTTGCGCTGCTGTGCCTGATCCCGGTGGTATTCGTCATCATCATTTCCTTCTCCTCGGAAGCCTCCATCAGCAAGGTTGGATACAGCTTCGTTCCCGCCGAATGGAGCACGGAAGCGTATGCCTACGTGTGGCATCAGCGCAACGCGCACGGCATCCCCATGGTGGTCATGGCCGTTTTCACCTCGCTGGGCATCACGGTGGTGGGCACCGTGCTGGGCCTGACGCTGATTTCCACCATGGGATACGTGCTGTCCCGCCGCAGCTTCAAGCTGCGCGGCCTCTACACCACGCTGATCTTCATTCCCATGATCTTCAACGGCGGCCTGCTTTCCACCTACGTGGTCAACGTGCAGCTGCTGGGCCTCAAAAATACCTACTGGGCGCTGATCTTCCCGCTGTGCTGCTCGTCCTTCTACGTCATCATCATGCGCACCTTCTTCCAGACCTCGGTGCCCGATGAGATCATCGAATCGGGCAAGGTGGACGGGGCCAGTCAGCTGCGCATCTTCGCGCAGCTGGTGCTGCCGATCTCGCTGCCCGCGCTGGCTACCATCGCGCTGTTCCTCACCTTCGCCTACTGGAACGACTGGTACCAGGCCAGCCTGTACATCGAAACCAGCAAGTACGACCTGTTCCCCCTGCAGTACGTGCTGGTGAACATCGAAAAGAGCGTCCAGTACCTGGCGAACAACGATATGGCGATGTCGGCCAACACCAACACGCTGCCCAGCGAGACCATGCGCATGGCGATCGTGGTGATCTCGGTCGTGCCGATCATGTTCTCCTATCCCTTCTTCCAGAAGTACTTCATTTCCGGTCTGACCATTGGTGCTGTTAAAGGTTAAGAAAACCGCTGAACGCCGGAAAAAAAACTGCTACGATGAATTTAAACGGACACGTCCGTTTGAATAATAGAAAAGGAGGAACCCCATATGAAGAAAATCCTTGCTCTGGCTCTGGCTCTGGTAATGCTGCTGAGCGTATGCAGCTTCGCCGCGGCCGAAGCCGAACCCGTGAAGCTGGTTTGGTTCATCTTCTGCGACAGCGTCGCTCCCGTCGACTGGCCCGAAGTGGAAGAAGTGCTGAACGCCTACTCCGCGGAAAAGATCGGCGTCACCTGCGAGTACAAGTACATGGACTCCACGCAGATCGCCCTGGCTACGCAGACCGGCGAATATTTTGATATCGCCTTCACCTGCGACTGGTACAACGATTACGCCACCAACGTGGCCGCCGGCATGTTCCGCGACCTGACCGACGATCTGGCCAACTATCCCGCCCTGCGCGACACCGTCGTCGATCTGGCCTGGGAAGGCGCGAAGATCAACAACCGCATCTATGCCATCCCGCACATGAAGGATATCGGCTACGAAGTGTTCTGGATCCTGGATTCCAAATACTTCCTGGAGGAGAAGGGCTTCGAGCAGGATCCCTACATCTCCTTCGAGGGCATCGAGAAGTATCTGGAAGCCTACAAGACTGATTATCCCGACGATTATCCCATCAAGGAGAACAAGAGCGGTATCACCAGCTGGAAGAACTGCCTGGTCGACTACCTGAACATGGACTATCTGATCGGCCTGGATTGGGAAGCTCAGGGCACCGATGACGAATACACCGTCAAGTCCGCGCTGGAAATCCCCGCCTTCGTCAACCGCCTGAAGACCATCCACAGCTGGTATGAGAAGGGCTACATCAATCCCGACGCCGCCGTCACCGAGTCCCTCACCCGTCCCACCAAGGGCGTTGTGCAGAGCGGCCAGGGCTGGTTCGGCGCTGAGACCGTATGGGCCAACGCCATCAAGAAGCCCGTCTACATCTCCCGCTATGACGGCGCTTACCTGAGCACCTCCTCCATCCGCGGCTCCATGACCGCCGTCAGCGCTTTCTCCGATCATCCGCAGGAAGCCCTGAAGCTGATCGAGCTGATGAACACCGACGCCTGGTATCGTGAGACCGCCCGTTACGGCATCGAAGGCAAGCACTACACCCGCAACGACGACGGCACCGTGACCAAGACCCAGCTGGGCCAGGACAACATGAAGGTCCAGGCTTACGGCCAGGGCCACTACACCCTGGGCGCCCTCGAGGCCTCTCCGTTCCCGGAAGTGCCCACCGATATCCATCAGTGGGAAAAGACCATGGCGAACTACGCGAACGCCAAGCTGTCCGCCGCCATGGGCTTCACGCCTGACCTGACCCCCGTTGAGACCCAGTGCCTGGCCGTTAAGCAGATCATCGAGGAATATATGCCCGAGCTGCAGACCGGTACCTCCGATCCCGACGTGGTCATCCCCGAGATGCTGGAGCGCATGAACGACGTTGGCCTGCAGGATATCATCACCGAGCTGCAGAACCAGCTGAACGCTTTCCTGGGCAAATAATCGCAATTGAACCCATCTGGGGCCGTTTCCCTTCGGAAACGGCCCCTTTTAAGGGCTTTCAATAGGATCGCGGGCGGGTATTGCATACCCCCCGCGTGTGATGTATCCTGTTTTCCTTTCACGACTGAACAGTTACGGTTTTCAATATGAAACACAAGGTTTTGTGCGGGCTGGACCGCGTCGGCGCGGCGGACAGGCTGCTGAAAGGCCGCCGCGTGGGGCTGATGACCAACCAGACCGGCATCGACAGCCGCTTCCGCAGCGCGATCGACCGGATCGCCGCGCGTTACCGCCTGACCGCGCTTTTCGCCGTGGAGCACGGCATCCGCGGCGACGCGCAGGCCGGCGAAAGCTACGAGACCCGGCCCGATCCGGTCACCGGCGCGCCGGTATACGCCGTGTACGGCAAAACGCGCCGCCTGACCGCCGATATGCTGGACGCTTTCGACGTGCTCGTTTTCGACATGCAGGACGTGGGCGCGCGGTTCTATACCTACCTGTACGCGCTTTCCTTCGCCATGGAGGAGTGCGCCCGGGCGGGAAAGCCGGTGGTCGTGCTCGACCGCGTCAACCCGCTGGGCGGCGAACGCGTGGAAGGCACGGTGCTGAGCGCGCGCTTTGCCAGCTATGTGGGCATGTATCCGCTGCCCACGCGGTACGGCCTGACCATCGGCGAATACGCGCTGTGGGTCAAGAACCGCCTGCGGCTCGATCTGGACCTGACCGTCGTTCCGCTGCGGGGCTGGAAACGGGCGTATTATCTGGACGACCTGGCGATCCCCTGGGTCGCGCCCTCGCCCAACTGCGCCACCTTCCACGCCGCGCTGGTCTATCCCGGCTGCTGCGTGTTCGAGGGCGTCAACGTATCCGAGGGCCGCGGCACGACGCTGCCCTTCGAGTATATCGGAGCGCCCTGGATCGACGCGCGCGCCCTGGAAAAGCGCATGGCCGCGCGCAGCCTGCCCGGCTTGCATTTCCGCGCGGCGTATTTTACGCCCACCTTTTCCAAGTACGCGGGCGCGCCCTGCGCCGGGGTGCAGGTGCACGTCACCGACCGGAACGCCGCCTGCGTGACCGAGGGCGCGCTGACGCTGCTGGACGAGATACGCGCCATGCACGGCGACTGCCTGCAATGGCACTGCAACGCGCCGGGGGATTACTTTATCGACAAGCTGCTGGGCGACGACGGCTACCGCCTGGGCCGGCACGACGCGCATTCGCTGCTGGCCGCGCACGCCGACGCGCGGGCCGCCTTTACGGAGGAACGCAAAGCGTTTTTGCTGTATGAGTGAGTTTATTATCCGGGCCTTTCGGCCCGACGACCTGCCCGGGCTTTCGCGCGTGTGGAACGGCTGCGTCGAGGCCGGGGAAACGCTGCTCTACCCGCTGACCGAGGGGTATTTTCAGCGGAAATTCGTGGATACGCCGGGCTGCGAGCCGCGGAACCTGCTGGTCGCCGAGGCCGGCGGGCAGGTGATCGGCTTTGCGCACGGCGTGGCCCCGCTGACCTTCAGGGGCGGCCGCCCGGGCGACGCGTACCTGACGGCGCTCATAGTGGATCGCGCGCGGCGGGGCCGGGGCGTCGGCCGCGCGCTGCTCGGGGAGCTGGCCGCGATCATGCGGCGGCGCGGCGCGATACGGCTGCTGATATCGAGCGTGAACCCGGTCAATCTGGACTGGCGCATTCCCGGCTCGCCCGGGCACGACCACAACAACATGCCCGGCGCGGACGCCGAAAGCCCGGGCTTCGGCTTTCTGACGGCCTGCGGCTTTGCCGCGCTCTACCGCGAGGTGGCGATGTACATCGACCTGTCGGGCTATCGCGCTCCCGAGGGCCTGGAGGCGCTGCGCGCGAAGCTGCGGGCCGGGGGCGTGTATACCGGCCCCTATGACGCGAATTGGGACTGCGGCTTCGATCGGATGTGCGACCGCGTGGGCAGCGAATACTGGCGCGACGCGCTGCGCACCGAGATCGCGGCCTGGAAGGCTTCCGCGCCGAACGCCGACGCCCGGTTCTGGGCCGACGGCAGAAAGCCCGCGGGGCCGCGCGTGATCCTGACGGCCGTGCATGAAGGCCAGATCGTGGGCTTTACCGGGCCGGTGGACAGGCAGCGGAGCGGACGCGGCTGGTTTACCGGCATCTGCACCGATCCGGAATACGGCCGCCGCGGCATCGCCACCGTGCTGTTCAACGACCTGCTGCGCGCTTTCCGGCAGGAGGGCGCGGCATTTACCAGCCTGTTCACGGGCGAGGATAACCCGGCGAAAAAAATCTACCTGGGCGCGGGCATGCGCCCGGCGCGGCGCTTCGCGCTGATGGCGCTGCCGCTCGAAGGAGGAAACGATGGCTAAAACGATCATGGCGGTCGGCGCGCACACCGGCGACGCCCAGCTCACCTGCGGCATGCTGCTGGCCAAGCACGCGATGCGCGGCGACCGCGTGGTAATCGTCGATCTGACGGCCGGCGAGCGCGGCGCGCCCAAAGGCTGGACGACCGCCGATTTCCGCGCCTATAATACCGAATGCGCGGCGAAGTTCGCCCGCAGGATCGGCGGCGAATCGGTCGTGCTGGACACGCCGGACGGCGAACTGTACGACACGAAGGAAAACGAGCTGCTCCTGGCCGACCTGATGCGCGAATATCGCGCCGACGCCGTGCTGTATCACTGGAAAAACAGCCTGCACAAGGATCACGAGGCGGCGCACAGGATCACCGAGAACGCGATCTTTTTCGCCTCGCTGCCGACCTTCGAGCGCCCGCTTCCGCCCGCGCCGATCAGCCGCTTCCTGTGCGCGGAAAACTGGGAGGACGAGCCGGGCTTCGAGCCGTATTACTGGTTCGACGTGAGCGAGTCCTTCGCGCTGTGGAAGGAGGCCGTGAAGGAGCTGTGGCTCAGCGAGCATTCGACCTCTTTCAAATATCTGCGCTATTACGAAGCGCTCAGCGTGGCGCGCGGCGCGCGCATCGGCGTGGAGCACGCGACGTGCTTCGCCCCCAATCCCGCCGCCGCAAAGCGGCAGCGCCTGGATTTGTTATAATACGCTTCTTCTAAAACGCGAATCGTATAAAGGAGGAAAAAACATGACGGAAAAGCAAATCATTGAGATCGGCCAGCGGCTGAGCGTGGGCTTTGACGGCCCGGTGATCCCGCAGGAGTTTATCGATCTGGTGAAAAAGTACAAGGTGGGCAACGTGATATTGTTCCGCCGCAACGTGTTCAGCTTCAGTCAGCTGCGCGCGCTGTGCGCCGATATCCGCGCGCTGATCCGCGCGGAGACCGGGTTTGAGCCCTTCATCATGATCGACGAGGAATGCGGCCGGGTGTCGCGGCTTTCGCACATCGCCTGCCAGACGCCCTGCGCGATGGCAATCGGCGCGACGGACGATCCCGAAAACGCGTTCGGCATCGGCAGGCTGATCGGTCAGGAGCTGCGCGCCGCCGGCGTCAACTTCAACCTGGCCCCGGTGCTGGACTGCCTGACCAATCCCGCCGCGCCGCACGGCAACCGCTGCTTCGCCGCGGAGCCCGAAAAGACCGCGGAGTTCGGCGTGGCCTACCTGCGCGGGCTGCAGGAGCAGGGCGTGCTGGCCTGCGCCAAGCACTTCCCCGGCCAGGGCGATACCGCGGTGGACTCGCACCTGGGCCTGCCGGTGGTGGACAAGCCGGCCGAGGCCGTATGGCAGACCGAGCTGGTCAGCTTCCAGGCGGCGGTGAAGGCCGGCATTCAGGGCATCATGTCGGCGCACGTAGTCTTCCCGGCCTTTGAAAAGGAGCACGTTCCCGGCACGGTATCCCGCAGCGTGATCACCGGCCTGATCCGCGAGCAGATGGGCTTCACGGGGATCATACTGAGCGACGGCATGGAAATGAACGCCGTGAGGGACATGTTCGGCATTCCCGACGGCACGCGCCGGGCGCTGGCCGCGGGCGTGGACGTGGCGCTGATCTGCCACTCGGCGGAGGACGCCGCCAAGACCTGCGAGCACCTGTACGCGGCGCTGGAGAACGGGACCTTCGACGCCGCCGAGGCCGAAGCGCGCTATCGTCATATCATCGACTGCAAGAGCCGTCTGCTGCCTCCCGAGGGCGGCGAAGAGATGTTCGGAAGCCCCGCGCAGCGGGCTTTCGCTGCCCGGGTGATGCGCGATTCCCTGCGCCTGACGCACGCGCCCGGGGGCAGGCCGCTGCCCGCCGTGGACGAAACCACGGTGTTCCTGGGCGTCAACGCGCGGGCTGAAACGCCGGCCAGCGACAACGAGCCGCTCGACGCCGCGAAGGAATGCGCCGCCGCGTTCGGCGGGACGCGGATCGCGCTGGACGGGAACGCCCCGGACGGCGCGAAAAAGGCCGTCGTCTTCCTCAGCAAGCATCCCGACCTCGATAAGGCCGTGGCCGCCGCCAACCGCCTCGCCGCCGCCGGACTGCAGGTGCTGGCCGTGAGCATGAACGTGCCCGTCTGCCTGCGCGGGCTGGACGACGGCATCTGGCAGGCCGAGGCCTGGCAGTACGACGTTCTGGGCCTGGGCGCGCTGATCGCCGCGTTCAGGGAACGGTCGCTGTAACGGCGGCGGGAGCGCGTGCATTTTTGTTGACAAGCGCATATTCCATCCGTTATACTGTAACTACCGTACGACCCATATCTGCATATTTTAAGGAGGGAAAACCATGAAAAGACTCATCAGCCTGGTGGTAGCCCTGATGATGTTCTGCGGCGCGTCCGCGCTGTCGGAAGCATTGCCCGCGGAAACCCTGTTTACTCCCGGCACCTACGAAGCGGAAGCGCAGGGCTTGTTATCTTCGGTAAAGGTTCAGATAACCGTGAGCGAAGACGAGATCACCGACGTTTCCATCGACGCGACAGGCGAAACGCCCACGCTGGGCGGCGCGGCCGCGGAAATGTTGGCTGGAGCCATCCTGAACGCCCAGACGCCCAACGTGGACAGCATGAGCGGCGCGACCGTTACGAGCAAGGCCATTATCGCCGCCGCGACGGAAGCCCTGGAAGCCGCCGGAGCGGATATCGCCGTGCTGGATGAATTCCGCCGCGATACCGACGGAGCGGAGACGCCCAAGGAAGACAAAACCGTGGACACCGAGATCGTCATTATCGGCGCGGGCGGCGCGGGCATGACCGCCGCCATCATGGCGAAGCAGGCGGGCAAGGATTTTGTGATCCTTGAAAAAATGCCGTATGTGGGCGGCAACACCACCAAGGCCACGGGCGGCATGAACGCCTCGGAGACGCACTATCAGAAGGAGCAGGGCATCGAGGACAGCTCCGCCCTGTTCGCCGCCGATACCATGAAGGGCGGCCACGCCCTCAACGATCCAAAGCTGGTCGCCATGCTGGCCGACAGCTCTTCCGACGCCATCGACTGGCTGGATACCATCGGCGCGGACCTGCCGAAGATCTCCTTCTCCGGCGGCGCTTCCGTCAACCGCATCCACGCGCCGGCGGACGGCTCCGGCGTGGGCAACTATCTCGTGGACCGTTTCTCCGCCAAGCTGGCCGAGCTGGGCGTTGAAGTGATGCTGAACACCAAGGCCACCGAGCTGCTTGTGGACGGCGAAGGCAAGATCTGCGGCGTCAAGGCCGAAGGCCCCGACGCCAACTACACCTTCAACTGCAAGGCCGTCATCCTGGCCACCGGCGGCTTCGGCGCGAACGAGGATATGTACACGCAGTTCCGTCCCGACCTGAAGGGCACCGTGACCACCAACGCTCCCGGCGCTACCGGCGACGGCATCGTGATGGCGCAGGCGCTGGGCGCCGATCTGGTGGATATCGAGCAGATTCAGCTGCATCCCACCGTGGAGCAGTCCACCTCCATGCTGATCACCGAGTCCGTCCGCGGCGACGGCGCCATCCTGGTGAACCAGAAGGGCGAGCGCTTCACCAACGAGCTGCTCACCCGCGACGCGGTTTCCGCCGCCGAGCTCGCGCAGGAAGGCCAGTATGCGTACATCCTGTTCGACCAGAACCTGCGCGATCACCTGAAGGCCATCGAAAAGTACGTGAAGGCCGAATTGACCGTGCAGGCCGACACCATCGAGGGCCTGGCGGAACAGCTGGGCATCGATCCCGCCGTCCTGGCGAAGACCCTGGCCGACTGGAACGAGATCGTGAAGAATCAGCGCGACACGCAGTTCGGCCGCACGACCGGCATGAACGCCGACCTGACCACGCCGCCTTACTACGCCATCAAGATCGCTCCCGGTATCCACCATACCATGGGCGGCGTGAAGATCGATACCGCGGCGCAGGTCATCAACACCGAGGGCAAGCCCATTCCCGGCCTGTTCGCGGCGGGTGAAGTGACCGGCGGCGTGCACGGCGGCAACCGCCTGGGCGGCAACGCCGTGGCCGATATCGTGATCTTCGGCCGCATCGCCGCCGAAAGCGCGATCGAGTATGTCGGAAAGTGATCCTTCGGATCGCTGCGTGACTTTTTAAAAAAA
>CACWLY010000030.1 GCA_902761825.1 uncultured Eubacteriales bacterium | reverse complement strand
TCCGGCGTTCTCTTTTTTTATGGAACGCGATATGCGCACAACCGGCCGCGCCTCCGCATAGGATAGAGCGATACATCGTATGGGAGGTGCATTCCGATGTCCGACAACACCCAGCAAACGCCGCAGACCACGCAGGAGCAGCAGGCGCATAAGCCCGCCTGCGCCTACACCTACACCGTCAAGCGCGGCGACAGCTTTTACCTGATCGCCCGCCGTCTGGGCGTGCCGCTGCGCGACCTGATGAACGCAAACGCCGAGATACATCCGTCCCGCCTGATGGTGGGCGACGTGCTGTGCGTCCCGTCCTGCTCCGAAACGCCCGAGCCCGAGCCCGAGCCCGGCGCGCCGTCCTGCCCGGTCAACCGCCGGCATACGGTCAAGCAGGGCGAGACAGCCGCCGACTTGCAGCTGCAGTACGGCCGGAGCCTGCATACCCTGGAAACGGCCAATCCCAGCCTGGACCTGGACAATCTGAAGGAAGGGGACACGGTCTGCGTGCCCGCCGTCGACCTGCCCTGCGCGTTGCCCGGCAGCGTGGTGATGGCCGAGGGCGATACCCTGACCTCGCTGGCCGCGAAGTACCGCCTGTCGGTCGCCCAGCTGCTGCGCGCCAATCCCTGCCTGGCCCCCGACGATTTCACGCCGGGCGCGACGGTCAAGCTGCCGCAGTAAACAAACACACAGCAAGCGGCCGTGCCCGGATGGGGACGGCCGCTTTTCGCAGGGAGTAGCGCGGGGCGAGTCAAAAGAAAGCGCGGAATCCCTCTCTGTTTCGCGGAAATCCGGCGCTTCTTGCAGCACCCTTCACAACAGCGACAAAGCCCTCGAAGAATACGCAATCCCGCTGTTTTCTTTCGCCCGCATGTGGTATAATGGGTTGGGGAGACAGATTCGTATTCCGAAAGGACGTGCGGACAGAATGAAGAAAACCAACGGCCGCCCGGCGCGCAGGCTAATGCTGCTTACGGCGGCGGCGCTTGCGCTGGCGCTTCTGCACATCAACGCGCAGGCCGCGGGCAGCGGTTCCTGCGGGAGCGGGGTCAGCTACGCGCTCAGCGACGCGGGCGTGCTCACGGTCAGCGGGACGGGAACGATGACCAGCCATCCGTGGGCGGCGGGGGACGTGACGTCCGCCGTCATCGAGCAGGGCGTGACGAGCATATGCAACGCCGCTTTCCAGAACTGCGCGCGCATGACCGATATCACGATCGCGGACAGCGTGACGCGGATCGGCACGGGCGCGTTCAAAAACTGCGCAGGCCTGACCGCGGTGGCGATCCCTGCTTCCGTCACGCGCATCAACGATTCCACTTTTTCGGGCTGCGTCAGCCTGGCAAGCGTCACCATACCGGACGGCGTGACCCGCATCGACAGCTCGGCCTTCGCCAGCTGCCGCAGCCTGACCGCCGTGGCGCTTCCGGGCGGGCTGACCGCCGTAAGCAATTACACCTTCATGGGCTGCAGCGGCCTGGCCTCCGTCGCGTTCCCGGACAGCCTCGCTACGGTCGGCAATCAGGCCTTTTACGGCTGCAAGGCGCTGCGCGGCATCGATCTGCCCGACAGCCTGACCGGCATCGGCACGCAGGCCTTCGCGGGCTGCGACGGCCTGACCGCCGTTACGATTCCGGCCGGCGTGACCGGGATCGGAAAGAACGCCTTCAGCGACTGCGACGCGCTCAGCCGGGCCGAGATCCTCGGCAGCGACGTCACCTTCGGCGAGGACGTTTTCAGCGCGCAGCCCACGATTTACTGTTACGAGCAATCGGACGCCGCTTTCTGGGCCGCGGAGCAGGGATATACGCGGGTTTTCCTGGACACCCTCGACCCGGACGGCGCGCGCGCGGTGACGCTTCCGGACGCTTTCAGCCTGAGCCTGGGGGACAGCCGGACGCTCACAGCCTGCGTGTTCCCGCGCTTCGATCATCCCGCCGTCGCGTGGAGCAGCTCCGCGCCGGATACCGTTTCGGCGGCGGACGGCACGGTAACGGCGCTCGCGCCCGGCACGGCCGTCATCACGGCCGCGGTGGGCGGCGTTTCGGCCTCGGTGGCGGTCACGGCGTACGCGCCCTGGCCGGTATCGGCGATCGCTTTTGAGGAGCAGGAGCCCGCCGTCAAGCAGTACGCGGCCCTGCAGCTGCACGCGGTCGCGACGCTGGGCGATATAACGCTGGTCAACCGGATGGTCGCCTTCGCCAGCTCGGACGCGGACGTAGCGACGGTGGACGAAAACGGCCTGGTGCGCGGCGTCGCCCCGGGCACGGCTGTCATCACGGCCTCCGCCGACGGCGCGCCGCCCGCTCAGGTCGCCGTGACCGTGACGCAGGCGAACACGCTGATCCTGCCCGCGGCGCTGCGGGAGATCGGCGCGGAGGCCTTCGAGGGCCTGCCCATGGACGCCGTGATCGTTCCCGACGGCTGCACGGTCATCGGCAGCCGCGCCTTCGCGGACTGCGAAAACCTGATCTACGCGCGCATCCCCGCCGACGCGTCCGACATCGCCGATGACGCCTTCGAGGGCAGCGATCAGGCAGTGCTGGACAGGGATTGAAGCAGCGGCTTGGCGCGCGACAGAAAAAAGCAAGGAAGCGCCCGGCGGAAAAGCCGGCGCTTTTTTGCCTGGAAGCGCAGAAAACCCTTGCAATTTCTCAATATCGCTGATATAATAGGCTTCAATCGCGATGAACGGGAAAATGCGTCGCGCCGGTTTCAAGAGAGCCGTTGGCAGGTGAAAAACGGCAGCCGGCAGGCGTTATCCGCCCGGGAGCGCGCGGCGAGGAGCCGCGGGGGCGCGCCCCATACAGCGCGCACGAGCGGTGCGGCGACATGGCCGCGCAAGCTGGGTGGCAACGCGGAATCCCTCCGTCCCGGTAGCATGGGCGCGGGGGTTTATTTATTTTTTCCGACAGAAAAGAAAGGAAGCTACGGGCATGATCGACATCAACCTGATCCGCACGAATCCCGACATGGTGCGTGAAAACATCAAAAAGAAGTTCCAGGACGCCAAGCTGCCGCTGGTGGACGAGGTGATCGACCTGGATAAAAAGAACCGCGAGGCGATCCAGCGCGCGGACTACCTGCGCAGCCAGCGCAACAGCATTTCCAAGCAGATCGGCGCGCTGATGGGCCAGGGCAAAAAGGCCGAGGCCGAGGCGCTCAAGCAGCAGGTCAAGGACATGCAGGACGAAATGGCCGCCCTGGAACAGAAGGAAAACGAGTACGCCGAGGAAATCAAAAAGCGCATGATGGTGATTCCGCAGATCATCGACGCCTCGGTGCCCGTGGGCCGCGACGACAGCGAAAACGTGGAGAACGAGCGCTTCGGCGAGCCCGTCGTGCCCGCGTGGGAGATCCCCTATCATGTGGACATCATGGAGCGCCTGAACGGCATCGATCTGGACAGCGCGCGCCGCACGAGCGGCAACGGCTTCTATTACCTCAAGGGCGATATCGCCAGGCTGCACAGCGCGATCCTCAGCTACGCCCGCGATTTCATGATCGACCGCGGCTTCACTTATTATATCCCGCCGTTCATGATCCGCTCCAGCGTGGTCAACGGCGTGATGAGCTTCAGCGAAATGGAAAACATGATGTACAAGATCGAGGGCGAGGATCTGTACCTGATCGGCACCAGCGAGCACAGCATGATCGGCAAGTTCATCGACCAGATGCTCAGCGAAAGCGAGCTGCCCCAGACGCTGACCAGCTATTCGCCCTGCTTCCGCAAGGAGGTCGGCGCGCACGGCATCGAGGAGCGCGGCGTGTACCGCATCCACCAGTTTGAAAAGCAGGAAATGATCGTGGTGTGCAAGCCCGAGGACAGCATGGCCTGGTATAACAAGCTCTGGCAGAACACCGTCGATTTCTTCCGCAGCATGGATATCCCCGTGCGCACGCTGGAGTGCTGCTCGGGCGACCTGGCCGATCTCAAGGTCAAATCCTGCGACGTGGAAGCCTGGAGCCCGCGCCAGCAGAAGTATTTCGAGGTCGGCAGCTGCTCCAACCTCGGCGACGCGCAGGCCCGCCGCCTGGGCATCCGCGTGAAGGGAGCCGACGGCAAAAAATACCTGCCGCATACCCTCAACAACACCGTGGTCGCCCCGCCGCGGATGCTGATCGCCTTCCTGGAAAACAACCTGCAGGCCGACGGCAGCATCCGCATCCCCGAACCGCTCTGGATGTACATGGGCGGCAAGAAGGAGATCCGGTAAAGCGGGGACGCTGGGGGCTTCCGCAGCCTCCAAACCCCACGCGCCAGGAGACTTCGCCTCCCGGACTTCAGCGCGCGACGCGGCTGATCCCGTAAACCCGGCTTGCCTCCGCGTGAAAAGCCTTCCCCGCCGGGGAAGGTCTCAGCCGAAAAACTGACGGATGAAGCCGACAGCAAGCAAGTTCCCGGGCAAAGGGAAAACGGAAAAAATCCATAAAAACAAGTGTACTTGTTTTTCGGGATTTTTCTCCGTTTTCCGCGGAGCGCGTTGCGCTCCGCACGCGCGGCAGCGCCGCGCCGCCCGGGAACGGTGGCTCGAATTGTCGCAACACGTTGCAATTGCAACATAAGCGGCGCAAACGAACGTTTTCTTTGCAGCTTTCTTTTTCGCAAAAGAAAGCGCGTACCCTTTTTCCCGTATACCCGCACGCTTTTCTACATATTATATTAAAAACGTAAAGGAGCCAATCATGGGTAAATACTTTGGCACGGACGGCTTCCGCGGCGAAGCAAACAAGGACCTGACCGCCATGCACGCGTTCAAGCTCGGGCGGTTCCTGGGCAGCTATTACAGCAGCGCGGCGCGGCGCGCGCAGATCGTGATCGGCAAGGACACGCGCGCGAGCGGCTACATGCTGGAAGACGCGCTCTGCGCGGGCCTGACCAGCGCGGGCGCGGACGCCTACCTGCTGCACGTGACCACCACGCCGAGCGTGAGCTACGTGACGCGCAGCGAGGATTTCGACTGCGGCTGCATGATCAGCGCCAGCCACAACCCCTACTGGGACAACGGCATCAAGCTGATCAACAAGGACGGCGAAAAGATGGACGACGCGGTGATCGCCAAGGCCGAAGCCTTCCTGGACGCCGAGGACACCGCGCCCTACGCGCAGCGCGAGCATATCGGCCGCGTGATCGATTACGCGGCGGGCCGCAACCGCTACATCGGCTACCTGATCAGCCTGGCCACGCACAGCTACAAGGGCTTCAAGGTCGGCCTGGACTGCGCCAACGGCAGCACCTGGCAGCTGGGCGAGGCCGTGTTCAAGGCGCTGGGCGCCGACGTGTATGTGGTGGGCAACCGCCCGGACGGCGAAAACATCAACCGCGGCTGCGGCAGCACGCACATCGAGAACCTGCAGAAGCTGGTCACCGAGAACGGGCTGGACGTGGGCTTCGCCTTCGACGGCGACGCCGACCGCTGCATCGCGGTGGACGAAAAGGGGCAGGTCGTCAACGGCGACCGCATCATGTACCTGTACGCCAAATACATGAACATGCGCGGCAAGATCGGCGAAAGCCACGTGGTCACGACCGTGATGAGCAATATGGGCCTGTACCGCGCGCTGGACGCGCTGGGCATCGGCTACGAGCAGACCGCCGTGGGCGACCGTTTCGTGTACGAGCGCATGCGCGAGCGCGGCGACCTGATCGGCGGCGAGGAAAGCGGCCACATCATTTTCAGCAAGTACGCCACCACCGGCGACGGCCTGCTGACCGCCATCAAGGTGATGCAGGCCATGCTGGGGCAGAAGCGCCCGCTGAGCGAGCTTCACGCCGACATGGTCACCTATCCGCAGGTGCTGGTCAACGTGCGCGTGGACGACAAGCAGGCCGCGCTGGACGATCCCGACGTGCAGGCCGCCAAGCGCGCCGCCGAGGAAAAGCTGGGCAAGGACGGCCGCGTGCTGCTGCGCAAGAGCGGCACCGAGCCGGTCGTGCGCGTGATGAGCGAGGCCGCCACCGAGGCGCAGGCCCGCGAGGCCGTGGACGGCATCGTGGAAATGCTGCGCAAAAGCGGGCACGCGCTGAAGGAGGTCTGAAAAATGTACACCGTCAGCGATCTGTTCGATCTTTCGCACACCTTGGCCTCCGCGTATCTGTCCCGTTTCACCTATCCGCACGAAGCGCTGCCCGGGATCAAAGACCTGATCCGCGAGCTGGGCGAAGCGCTGCCCGAGAGCGAGTACGAGCGCCGGGGCGAGCATATCTGGATCGCGCGGGACGCCGTCGTCGCGCCCACAGCCTTCATCGGCGAGGACGTGATCATCGGCCACAGGACGCAGGTGCGCCATTGCGCGTTCATCCGCGGCAGCGCGCTGGTGGGCGAGGGCGCGGTGATCGGCAACAGCACCGAGCTCAAGAACGTGATTATTTTCGACAGCGTGGAGGTTCCGCACTACAATTACGTGGGCGACAGCATTCTGGGCTATCACGCGCACATGGGCGCGGGCAGCATCACCAGCAACGTGAAGGGCGACCGCACGCTGGTCACGCTGCGCGACGGCTCCGAAACGCTGGCGACCGGGCTCAAGAAGATGGGCGCGATGCTGGGCGACTGGGCCGAGATCGGCTGCAACAGCGTGCTGAACCCGGGCACGGTGATCGGCCGTCACGCGCAGGTATACCCGCTGACAAGCGTTCGCGGCACGGTGCCCGCGAACTGCATCCACAAGGGCGGCGAGATCGTCGAAAAACGATAAAGTACGTTTCATTCTCTTGTTTCACGTGAAACATTGTGATACAGTATAACCGGACAGTCACAGTGTTTCACGTGAAACATTTTTCTTTTTTACGGAGGATGCTATGCCCCAATGGACCGAGCCCCAGCAGGCCGCCATCGACGCGCGGAGCAGCGAAACGCTGGTCAGCGCCGCCGCGGGCAGCGGAAAAACAGCCGTGCTGATCGAGCATGTGCTGAAGCTGCTGCGCGAGGGCGGGCGCGTGGACCGTCTGCTGATCATCACGTTTACCCGCGCCGCCGCCGCCGAGCTGCGCGAGCGCCTGACCGCCGCCCTCGACTGCGAGGCCGCGTCGGACAGGCACCTGCGCCGCCAGATGCTCGCCATGCGCCACGCGCAGATATGCACGCTGCACGTCTTCTGCCATCATATCCTGCGCCAGCACTTCCAGGCCGCCGACGTCGATCCGCTCGCCAGGATCGGGGAGAATACGCAGCTTGAGCCGCTGCTGACGCGCGCCGTGGACGAGAGCATGGAGGAGGTCTGCGCGAGCGAAAACCCGGACGACATAGCGCTCGTGACGCAGTACGGCGACGCGCAGATCGTGGATATGGCCCGCGAGCTGTACGGTTTTCTGCGCGCGCAGGCCGATCCGGCAGGTTGGATCGAAGAGAAAATGGCCGATCCCGCCGGGAAAGGGCTCGAACCCTATCTGCTGCTGCTGCGCAAGGAAGCGCTGATGCGCCTCGAGGGTGCGGGACAGGTCTGCGATCAGGCGCTGCGGATCGCCGAACGGCCCGGCGGGCCGGATTATCTGGCCGCGACGCTCGAAACCGATAAAGCGCTGATTGACGCCATGTATCAGGAGATCCGCGGCGGCATGAACGTCGGGGAAGCGCGGTTCAGCGCCCGCGCGCGCGCGCCCAAGGGCGCCGCTTACGACGCCGCGCTGACTGATCGCTGCGTCAATCTGCGCGAAGCCATGAAGGAACTGGTCAAGGAAGCGCAGTCCATGCTGCCCGCGGATATCGAAGAAGCGCGGAGCGAGGTCGCGTACACGCTGCCCGCCCTGCGCGCGCTGATCGGCATGGTGCGCGCCATCGATCAGAAGTACGCGCTCTACAAGGAGCAGCGCAACCTTCTGGATTACGGCGATCTCGAGCATATGGCCCTCAAGGCCCTGGAGGACGAACGCGTCCGCCATTCGGTGGCGAACGCCTACGACGCGATCTTTGTGGACGAGTATCAGGACGTTTCGGCGATTCAGGAAGCCATCGTGCGCCGCGTACACAATGAGAAGAACAGATTGTTCATGGTGGGCGACGTGAAGCAGAGCATTTACCGCTTCCGCCTGGCCGATCCCACGCTGTTTTTGGCGAAGTACGAGTCCTTTGCCGGCGACGAGCGCGCCGACAGCCGCCGCATCCTGCTCAGCAGCAATTTCCGCAGCCGCGGCAACATCCTTTCCGCCACGAACAGCGTGTTCGAGCGCGCGATGCGCCGCGGCGCGACCGAGATCGAATACGACGAGGCCGCGCATTTGCGCGCGGGCGTGCCGACGGAGGGCGATCCGCCGGTCGAATTGCATATCATCACGGGCGACGCAGAAACCGACGGCGAGGGCGACGGCGAGATCCGCAAGGGCTGGATGTACGAGGCGCAGCTTGCCGCGCGGCGCATCAAAAGCCTGGTGGGCACGCCGGTCCGCGACAAGCAGGGCGAACGCGCGCTGCGCTTCCGCGACTGTGTGATCCTGCTGCGCTCCGCTTCGGGCCGCGCGCCGCAGATCGCCAAGATCCTGGCAAGCGAGGGCGTTCCGGCCTACAGCGACGCCGACGCGCAGTATTTTGACCTGCCCGAGGTGCGCGACATGATGAATATCCTGCGCGTGATCGACAATCCGTATCAGGATATCCCGCTGCTTTCCGCGCTGCGCTGCCCTTGCTTCGGCTTTTCCAGCGAGCGCCTCGCGCGCATCCGCCTGACCGACGAGACCCGGCAGAAAGCCTTCTGGCAGGTGTTTTATCCGCTGCGCGATACCGACGAAGACGTGCGCAGCTTCTGCGAAAAGCTGGACGCCTGGCGCTTTCTCGCGCGGCATCTGCATACCGACACGCTGATTCTGCATATCCTGCGCGACAGCGGCTTGTACATGCGGGCCGGCGGGCAGCGCGACGGCGCGATGCGGCAGGCGAACCTGCGGCTGCTTGCCGAGCGCGCGCAGGGCGAGGCCGTGCGCTTCAATCTGCACACCTTCCTGGTCACGTCGGATATCGCCCGGCGCACGGGCGACGCGTCGACCGCCCGCGAAATGAGCGAAAACGACGACGTGGTGCGCATCATGACGCTGCACAAATCGAAGGGCCTGGAATTCCCGGTGGTGATCCTGATGGAGCTTGCCCGGCATTTCCGCATGCCCGGCGACGGCGAATTGCTTCGCTGCGACGCGGCGCAGGGCATCGCGCTCAAGCGCTGCGACGCCGAGCAGCGCGTCACCGGCCACACGGCGGCGGGCAGGGCGCTGGAATACAAGCGCCGCCGCGAGATCCGCGCCGAGGAAGCGCGGCTGCTGTACGTGGGCATGACCCGCGCGCGCGAACGGCTGATCCTGCTCGCGTCGCCCAAAAATCCCGATAACGACCGCCTTGCCTGGGCGCTGCCCGCCGGGGATTACGCCGCGGGCCAGGCAGACTGCATGCTGGACTGGATCGGCCAGGCCGTGAACGAGGGGCTTGAAAGCGGAGAAAACACGCTGTTCACCGCCCGGAACGGCAGTCAATGGGAGATTGACTGGCATAACGGCGCGGACTTCCGCCAGCAGCTGCCCGTCGAAGCGCCCTTCACGATCCCGGACGGAACGGGCGGCGCGCCCGAGGACTTTTTCTACACGCCGCGCGCGCGCCTGCCCAAGCTGCTCAAAACCAGCGTGACCGCGCTGCTGAAAAAAGGGATCCCGGGCGAGGACGAGGAGGAGACCATCGAATCCAAGCGCCGCGAGCTGAACATTGAAAACCTGCCGCAGCCGCTGCCCGATTTCATGATGGAAAAGGAAACGCGCGGCGCGGACCGCGGCACGGCCATGCACAAGGCGCTGTGCGCGCTGCGCATGGACCGGGATATCGCGGAGCAGCTCGACCTTCTGGCCGAACGCGGCGGGCTGACCGACGAGGAGCGCTCGCTGATCCGCCTGTCGGATATCCGCGCTTTCTTCGATTCCGCCCTCGGCAGGCGCGTGCGCGCGGCCGAAGCGGTGAGGCGCGAATGGGGCTTCACGATGGCCGAGGGCGATGTGCTGGTGCAGGGCGTGCTCGATCTCTGCTTCCTCGAAAACGGCCGCTGGGTGCTGGTGGATTACAAGACCGACCGCTGCCCGGCCGACGAGCTGCCCGGCATATACGGCGATCAGCTGCGCTGGTACGCCCGCGCGCTGCGCGAAATCACCCTGCAGCCGGTGGCCGAACTGTGGCTGTACAGCCTGCGGGAGAGACGCGCCGTCGCCGTGGAGGATACCGGAACGGTCGGTTGATTGTTGTATGTCGTACATTTTTTGAAGCGCGGTTTTTTCGCGGTTTCACGCATCATTCTGAAGGGTATTTACAAAATTCTGTACTTTTGCGAATAGTTGATTTTATGGGAACTATTTTGGACGTTTTCCGCATTTTCGGGGGCTTTTCACGCAATCGCTCTCTTTTCCTCCGCTGAACCGGCGGAGCAATTCCCCCACGCTTCCCCGGTTTACACTTTCGCGGTTTTATGTTATAATAACGGTTGAAGCGCTGCAAAAGTATTCAATAATTGGATGCGCAAAAAACCGACGGTTTCATCCACCGCGATTGTGGATAACGCATGTGGATAAAAAAGCCGGGTGATGAAGCAACGCCTGAAAACCCGCCGGAAAATGATCCACAAAGAGGGGAAAACCGGAATGGGGATAATGTGGATAACGAAAAAGGGCATGAAAAAAAGCGCGCGCGGGCGTCGGGAATTTGCATAAACGCCTTTTTGGGGAGCGGGTATGCCTTCCGGAACCGCGTCCGCGCGGCGGCGAAAAAACGCGCGCTCCGGCGTTTTCCACAGCCCATCCCCCGCTTATCCCAGGATCATCCACCGGCCGGACACGCTGAAAAGCGAGCAATATCAAGGGGTTTCGGAGTTATCCACAATATCCACCGCCCCTACTGCTACTACGGTTATATATATTCTGCTACCGCAGGGAAAAAGGATGTGAACGTATGCATTTTCTGGTGAACGCTTCCGACATCAACGCAGGCATGAGCCTGGTGAGCCACGCGCTGAGCGTGCGCCCGATGCGCCAGGCGTATGAGGGCGTACTGATCGAGACGGCGGACGAGGGCATTTTTCTGACCTGTACCGACGGCGAAATGACGATCCGCACGCGCGTGAACGCGACGGTAAGCGAAGAGGGCGTGGCGCTGATGCCCGCCAAGCTGTTCGGCGAGCTGCTGCGCAAGCTCAGCGGCGAGATCGATATCAGCATCGACAAGCGCTTCCGCGCCGATATCAAGGCCCAGGGCAGCAACACGAACATGGCGGGCACCGACGCGAGCGATTTTCCCGACGTGCCCGAGGTGTGCGACAGGGAGTTCGAAATCGAGGTGCCGCAGGTGAAGCTGCGCGACGCCGTGGGCCGCATCATGTTCGCGGTGTCCACGGACGAGACGCGCCGCATCCTGACCGGCATTCTGATGGAGGTATTCCCGCAGGAGCTGCGCTTCGTGGGCCTGGACGGCTTCCGCCTCGCGCTTCAGCGCGTGGAGGGCGAGTATGCCCTGCCCGCGGGCAAGGAGAGCGTTTCCGCCGTGATCCCCGGGCGCATCCTGGGCGAGTTCGCGCGCATGCTGGGCGAGAGCGAGGAGCCCGTGCGCGTGGTATGCGGCAAGAATCGCTTCATGCTCGGGTTTGAGGATACCTGCTGCTACACAAGCCTTTTGACCGGCGAGTTCATCAATTACAAGCAGATCCTGCCCTCGGTATGGAAGAGCGAGGTCAAGCTGCGCCGCGAGGATTTCATCGGCGCGATCGAGCGCGCGAGCCTGATGGCGCGCGAAGGCAAGAACAACCTGCTGCGCCTGAGCCTGACCGACAGCGAAATGACCATTACCGCCAACGCCGAGCGCGGCACCGCCCTGGAAAAGATTCCCGTCAGCTATTCCGAGCAGGAGTTCAGGATCGCTTTCAACGCGCGCTATCTCTTCGACGTGATCCGCAATGTTTACACCGAGGAAATGTGCATGCGCTTCAATTCCAGCGTTTCCCCCTGCACCATCGCGCCCCTCGAGGGCGATCAGTTCATTTATCTGGTGCTGCCCGTGCGGGTATTGGACTGACCTGAGATATATTGTTATCACGCCGCGGACTGAAAAGGTCCGCGGTTTTTTTGTGCGGGGAGGACGGGGGAACGAGGGGGACGTTACTTTCTTTCTGAGAAAGAAAGATAACAAAGAAAGCGCGTGGGCGATTGGGGGCCGGTATCGGTTATTTGCTGGATTTTGCTTGCTGATTGAATAAAAAAGATCAGGGCGAGATTTTTTGAAACGTAAAAGGAGAACGGGAGGGAGCCACGCTCACGCAACCCGCTGCGCGGGTTATGCGCCGCTTCGCTGCGCCGCGTGAGCTGGGGTCTCGTCCTTTGTTTGTTGGCTGATCCTCGCGCTTTGCGCTCGGAAGCTGCAGGGAGGGAAGAACGGGGAGGGAGCCACGCTCACGCAACCCGCTGCGCGGGTTCCGCGCCGCTTCGCTGCGCCGCGTGAGCTGGGGTCTTGTCTTTTGTTTGGCGGCTGATCCTCGCGCTTCGCGCTCGGAAGATGCGGGGAGGGAGGACGGGAAAAAATGATTGCTGAAGATGGAAAAAAGCGATTGACCGATGCGGCCGACACCCCTCGTGTGCTTCGGCTCATACAATCCATTCCGTCTCCGAAGGCCGAGCTGTTCAGGCTGTGGCAGCGCGCCGTGCTTTTCCCGCAAATTTCCGCGCTTGCAATTCGGCAGCGGATGAAATATAATAGCAGGAGAAAGGGGGGGCCTGCGATTTGTTCAATATCGGTTTTGCGGAACTGCTGCTGGTGCTGGTCATCGCGTATGTGATCGTCGGCCCCAGGGATCTGCCCAAGGTAGCGCGTTGGCTGGGGCGCATGGTGCGCAAGGCGCGGCAGCTGATCCGGGAGATCAAGAACGAGGTTGGATGGGACGAAATGATGTCCGAGACCGAGGACGTGCGCAAGGATATCGACAGCGCGCTGAAGGACGCGGACGTATCGGGCGAACTGAAGGACGCGGGCAAAACGCTGCGCGCGAGCATGAAGGACGCCGAGAAGGAAACAATGAAAAAATCCTGATAATAACGGAGGAATGAAAAGATGCGTTTGGGAACCACTGAAATCATCCTGATCATCGTGCTGGCGCTGGTGCTGTTCGGCGGCGGTAAGCTGGCCGGCGTGGGCAAGGCCCTGGGCAAGAGCATCAAGGACTTCAAGAGCGAGGTCAAAGAGGACGATAAGCCCGAGGACAAGCCGAACGACCAGGAGAAAGCATGAGCAATCCCAAGGAAACATCCCCGGCGCAGGCTGACCGGCCGATCCCGCCGCAGGAGCGGCGGGCCACGCTGCTTGCGCATCTGCTTGCGCTGCGCAAGGTGGTCATTATTTCCGCTGCCGCGGTGGTGATCGCCTTTTTTCTTGTGTTCTATCTCGCGATCGATCAGCTGATGGCCTGGATCATCAATCCGATCGCCGCCCGGGGCATCGAGATCATCTATACCGCCATGTCCGAGGCGCTCGTGACCAAGTTCAAGGTCGCGCTGATCGCCGCCGCGATCGTCGCAAGCCCGGTCGTGGTGTGGCAGGCCTGGAGCTTTATCAAGCCCGGTCTCTATCCCAAGGAGCAGCGCAGCTTCCGCCTGATCTTCTTTATCGCGCTGCTGCTCTTCCTGCTGGGCGTCACTTTCTGCTATTTCGCCGTGTATACCCTCGCGGTCGATTTCTTCCTGATCCAGGGCGACGGCCTCGCCACGCCCATGCTCTCCATCGACAAGTATGTGGGCTTCCTTTTCGGGTTCATCGTGCCCTTCGGCATCGCGTTCCAGCTGCCCATCTTCCTCTACCTCACCACGCGCATGGGCTGGACCAACCCCAAAATGCTCGCCTCCAAGCGCAAGTATGTGATCCTGGGCATTTTCGTGCTCGCCGCCATCCTCACGCCGCCCGATATCGTTTCCCAGGCCGCGCTCGGCGTGCCGCTGTGCCTGCTCTATGAGGTCGGCATCCTCGTTTCGCGCCTCACCAAGCCCAGGGAAAGAGAATAAAAAGAGAACGCGGTTCGCGTTTCATTCTTTATTCTTCTTCTATGAGCTCATATTACAATGAAAAGAATAAGATCAGGGAGAATGTCAGGGCTATGCAGGCTCTGATGTTCTCCCTTTCTGTTGCTTTCCCCTCCTTAAAACACGCGCTTCTATCCCAGCCGGAAAGGAGGTCAGAACGCATGAAACGCAAGCCTTATACCGGCGTGAGCGCCGATCTTGCCGCCGTGGACGGCCGCAAGCGGCTCAACTGGGATAAGCTGATGACCGGCATCTGCTTTGTGCTGCTGCTGATCATCGTGGTCATTCCCATCGTGATGATCATATACAACGCCTTCTTCAACGAGGGCAAGCCCGAAGTGGAAATGTTCGTGCAGCAGGTGACCGAAAAGAAGAACCTGGAGGCCATGTGGAACACGCTGCAGATCGCGGTGTTCGCCACGATCCTGGGCACGATCATGGGCGTGTTCTACGCCTGGCTGCTGGGCTGCAGCGATATCCCGGCCAAGGGCCTGATGCGCGCGCTGTTCAATATCCCCTACATGTTCCCGCCCTTCCTGGGCGCCATGGCGTGGGATATGATGTTCAACGGCCGCTCGGGCTACATCAACAAGCTCCTCAAGGATATATTCCACTTGAGCTCCATGCCCATCAACATCAACTCCATCTGGGGCATCGTGTTCGTCGAGGTCAGCTATTACTTCCCCTTCGTGTTCATGCAGGTGGTATCCGCGCTGGAGCGCATGGACCCGACGCTGGAGGAGAGCGCGCGCATCGCCGGCGCGAAGCAGCGGCAGGTCATCTGGAAGATCACGCTGCCGCTGGTCAAGCCCGCCATATCGGCCGGCGCGCTGCTGATACTGACCACCTCGCTCGCGCACTTCGGCGTGCCCTCGATCCTGGGCTACGCCAAGGGCATCTACACCCTGCCGACCCGCATCTACGCCGTGATCTACAACAGCGGCGGTTCCTTTGACGGCATCCGTCAGGGCGCCGCGCTGTCGGTCATGCTGGTGGTCGTTGTGGCCGCCGCGCTGATATTGCAGAACCGCATCCTCTCCTCGGGCAGCTACGACATCATCAAGGGCAAATCCATGCGCCCGACGCTGATCAAGCTGCGCGGCGCGAAGATCCCGCTGCTGCTGCTGGCGATCCTCACGCTCGTGCTGATCGTGATCGTGCCGCTGGTGATGATCGTGCTGATCTCCTTCCTCAAGGCGTACGGCCTGCCCCTCGCCTTCAAGAACTTCACCCTCGCGCAGTATCAGAAGGTGTTCACGGCCAACGGCACCATCGCGGCCATCCGCAACTCGCTGTTCGTATCCATCGCCGCGGGCATCATCTGTATGTTCCTGGGCACGCTGGTCGCCTACGTGGTGCAGAAGATCAAGCCCAAGGGCAAGGGCGCGCTGGAGGTTATATCGATGCTGCCCTACGCGATCCCCGGCACCGTGCTTTCGATCGGCGTGATCCTGGCCTGGAGCGGGCGCATCGCGGGCATCAACCTGTACAATACCATCTGGATCATCCTGGTGGCCTACCTGGCCCGCTACCTCTCCTTCAGCATGAAGACGAGCTCGGCCGCCCTGCTGCAGGTGCACTCCTCGCTGGAGGAGGCCTCCCGCGTCTGCGGCGCGTCGCATACCGAAAGCCTGGCCGATATCACGCTGCCGCTGATCCGCCCGGCCATGGTGTCCGGCTTCTTCCTGATCTTCCTGCCCGCCATGCGCGAGGTTACCACGTCGATCCTGCTCTACGGCCCGTACACGCGCACCCTGGGCGTGCAGATCTACAGCCTGCGCGACGCGGGTATGATCCCGCAGGCCGCCGCCCTGGCCACCGTGGCCATCGGCATCATTATCGTGCTCAATACCATCGTCACCAAGATCACCAAGGACAGGAAGGGGGTATAAGCCATGGCAGACCAGATCGTACTGCGCAATGTGACCAAGCGCTTTACCACCAAAACCCTGGGCGATATCGTGGCGGTGGACAATTTCAACCTCAGCGTGCATGAGGGCGAGTGCTTCTCCTTCCTGGGCCCCAGCGGCTGCGGAAAAAGCACCACGCTGCGCATGATCGCCGGGTTCGAGGACCTCACCGAGGGCGAAATCGAGCTGTGCGGCAGGCTGGTGTCCAGCAGCAAGAAGAACCTGTACGTGCAGCCCGAGGACCGCGGACTGGGCATGGTGTTCCAGGCCTTCGCCGTGTGGCCGCACATGAACGTGTTTGAAAACGTCGCCTTCCCGCTGCGCATCCAGAAGGTCAACAAAACCGATATCACCCGCCGCGTCAACGAGGCCCTGCACCATACCAGCCTGACCGGCCTTGAAAACGTGTACCCCAGCGACCTTTCCGGCGGACAGCAGCAGCGCATCGCCCTGGCCCGCGCCATCGTGACCAATCCCAAGGTCATGCTGCTCGACGAGCCGCTGTCCAACCTCGACCCCAAGCTGCGCGAGACCATGCGCTTTGAGATCAAGGCGCTGCAGCGCAAGTTCAACTTCACCATCATCTTCGTTACCCACGACCAGAGCGAGGCCATGGCGATCTCCGACCGCATGATGGTGTGCGATATGGGCAAGATCATGCAGATCGACACCCCGGAAAATCTGTACAACAAGCCCTGCAACCGCTTCGTGCACAACATCCTGGGCGAGAGCACCTTCATCAACGTCGTCACAAAGGACGGCAAGGCCTATCCCAAGGGACACACCGAGCAGGCGCTGGACCTTACCGTGTCCGCCGACGCCGCCGACGAAATGGTGGTCGCCACCAGGCCCAACGAGAACGCGCTCACCGGCCCCGGTGAGGGCGGCTTCCATACGCACATCGAAAAGCGCATCTTCCTGACTGACCGCACGGAATACCTCGTGCCCGTCGGCGATCAGCTGCTCAAGGTGCAGACGCCCCACCGCGTCACCTTCTCCGAGGGCGAGGAATGCGCCGTGCACCTCGTCGAGCCCATGTGGTATCCCGCCGCCGCCGCCGCCGATAAGGAGCGCGCCCGCAGGCAGCTCGTGTAATCCTGTCCCCGCATAACGGGCAGAAAAAAACGTCAGGGGCTTCTGATAACTCCCTGACGTTCGTTTTTGCTCTTTTTTTATCCTCCGCGGATCAGCGCACGGCTGGAAAGAGGTACAAAATGATTAATACCATTCTCAATCTAAAATCTTATCATCTTTGGGTGTCTTTTCCGTCTTGGCGTTGCTTCAGTCAACGTAGCGCTGCTACGCCTCCCTCCATTCAGCTTAGCCAGGGCGAAAAATCCATCCCAAATCTGATAATCTTTTATACTGAGAATAGTATAAATTTCTCCCATTTGGAGATAAATTTTATAAATTTCTCTTGTCAAAGCAAAATCGATATGGTAATATCTTTATGAAGGAACAACAGAACTCCGAGTCATGCGCGGCCCCTTGGGTCGGCATGACCATTGAGTGCCGACGGCAACGGCGGCGCTTGCCTGTTGCGAAGGAGTCCGAGGTTCCCGGCTTATTTGCGTTCGCGCGGGAAAGCCGGGGGCGAGCGGGCTCTGTTTTGTTCTGAAGAATCGCAGGAGCTTTTCTTATAAGGAGGAGGTCAAACATGACTGAGACAAAGGATCGCAAGAGTTTCCTGGATAAGGACTATACGCGCCGCCAGTTCCTGAAGCTGTCGGGAAAGAGCCTGGCCGGCCTGGCCCTGTCCACCTCGCTGCTGAGCGTTCTGGGCGTGACCGAAAAGGCCGTGGCCGAGGGCAAGGTGCGCGTATGGGCGTTCCCCCAGGGCCTGCTGGTGGTGGACGCCGACCGCTGCGTGGGCTGCCAGCGCTGTGAGATCAACTGCACGCTGACCAACGACGGCTGCTGCTCCAGCTACATCAGCCGCGTCAAGGTGACCCGCAACCTGTATTCCAGCCGCAACGGCAGCGGCCTGTACACCGAGGACAACTGGACCTACTTCCCGGATACCTGCCGCCAGTGCGAGGATCCGGCCTGCGGCAACGCCTGCCCGATGGGCGCGATCTACGCCGACGACATGGGCATCCGCAGGGTGGACAACGAGAAGTGCATCGGCTGCGGCGCCTGCACGCAGGCCTGCCCGTGGCATATGCCCACCGTCAACCCCGAAACCAAAAAATCCTCCAAGTGCGTGATGTGCGGCGCCTGCGCTGAGGGCTGCCCCTCCGGCGCGCTGAGCATCATCCCCTGGGACAAGATCGTGTCCGCTTCCCAGGCCGTGTAACGCGGTACCGTCCATAAACCGAGAATAACAGGAGGAAATAGAACATGTCTGTGAAAAATGGCATTAACGGCTGGGCGGGTACGGTCCTGCGCGTCAACCTGACCACCGGCGCAATCACCAAGGAAGACACCCTGCCCAAGTATAAGCCCTACATCGGCGGCATGGGCCTGGGCTACAAAGTGATCTGGGACGAAGTCCCCCTGAACACCGATCCCCTGGGCCCGGACGCGAAGTGCGTTTTCGGCGTCGGCCCGCTGACGGCCTCCGGCGTTCCCTGCTCCGGCCGTATGAACATCACCCTGCTCTCCTGCTGGAGCAAGGGCTATTCCATCGTGGACGCTCACATGGGCGGCCATATCGCCCATGCCTTCAAGTATGCCGGCTATGACGCCATGATCGTGGAAGGCCAGAGCGACAAGCCCGTGTACATCAAGATCGAGGACGACAAGGTTTCCATCGAGGACGCTTCCCATGTCTGGGGCAAGGGCACCTTTGAGACCAACGCCGTGCTGGCCAAGGAAAACGGCCCCGAGTTCGACGTGGCCTCCATCGGCCCGGCCGGTGAAAACCTGGTTCCCATGAGCAATATCGTCACCTCCTTCGGCAACAGCGGCGGCGCTGGCATCGGCGCGCTGCTGGGCAGCAAAAAGGTGAAGGCCGTCGTGGTGCGCGGCACCGGCGCGGTCAAGATCGCCCGCCCCATGGAAGTGCGCCTGCTCTCCAACTACATGATCAAGGACCTGGTAGGCGGCAACAACAACCATACCGTTCCCTGCCATGCCCAGACCTGGTCTGAATACGTAGCCACCAACAACCGCTGGCAGGGCGCCCCCGGCATCACCTGGGACAAAGCCAGCAAGGGCCCCATCGATATGGGCGAGCAGCCCAGCGGCCAGATCAACGTGGCGGCGCTGCGCTGCAACAAGGGCGTGTTCGACTTTGGCGAGATCGCCGAAAAGTACACCGTCAAGCAGGGCGGCTGCTCCTCCTGCCCGGTGCGCTGCTATACCGAGTATGATATGGATCCGCTGGCCGATTACGACCTGCCCACCCATGTCTCCAACACCTGCATGCCCATCATCAAGATGCTGGACTGGTATCCCGACCATAAGGACGCCGCCGGCGAAAAGGTCAAGTCCACCCACGATTTCGTGGACGAGAAGGACGCCAAGATGATCCTGGGCGGCGCCGGCGCGCGCGCGGCCGATGATTACGGCGTATGGTGCAACTACGGCAACCTGTACGAGGACTTCAACATGGCCTACACCACGGGCGTTCTCAAGGATGTTGCCGACCGCCTGTATCCCGGCGAATGGGATGAGATCCCCTGGAACCTGATGGAAGAGGGCGATCCGCGCTGGCTGTTCGAGGTCTATCGCCGCATTTCCACCGGCAAGGGCCTGTTCGGCGACCTGGGCCTGGGCACCTATCGCCTGTACGAGAAGTGGGGCATGGATGATCCCGAGAAGAACATCGCGAAGGTCAGCTTCTACGATTTCGTCAACGGCAAGAACTTCAACATCGGCCACAACGGCTATCCGCGCCATCATGGCCCCGAAAACTGCTGGCAGGCCGGCACGCTGTACAGCATGATGTACAACCGTGACTGCATGATCCATCACCTGATCAACTTCTGCTCCTCCGGCGCGCCATACAACGATATCACCAAGCCCGTTCTGGAGCACTTCTTCGGCGAAGGCTGCACCGACGCCCAGAAGAAGTACACCCCGATCAACGAGAACAAGATCAAGCTGGCGAAGTGGGCCTTCATCGGCAAGCAGTGGCACGACAGCGCTACCCTGTGCAACTGGATGTACCCCATGACCATCGCCACCAGCAAGAAGCGCAACTACATCGGCGACCTCGATCTGGACGCCAAGTATATGACCGCCGTGACCGGCGAAGACTATACCCGCGAGGATCAGGAGCGCGATTCCGAGCGCATCAGCCAGCTGCTGCGCGTCATGACCGCCGTCAGCTTCAAGCTCAACCTGGGCAGCGACAACCTGCGCAAGGATCATGACAGGGTCAGCGATTGGGTGTTCGACAAAGAGCCCGATTTCAAGGCCTTTGAGGAAGGCACCGTCAAGCTCGACCGCGAGGACTGGGAGAAGAGCCTGGATATGTGGTACGAGGCCATGGGCTGGAACAAGGAAACCGGCATCCCCACCCGCGAAACGCTGGAGAAGTTCGACCTGGGCGACTGCGCCGATAAGCTGCAGGAGCTGGGCCTGATCTGATCAAGTATCCGGTCATGAACAAATTGTAAAAGTTGCTCCTGCGTATCTCCGCTCCCTGCGGGAAGCGCGGGTTGCGGGCGGCAATCTGCGGATTGCCCGCCCTTAGCCTGCCTGCGGCAGGCGCTTGGCAGAAAGCTGCAAAGAAGCAGCTCTCGAACGTTCCCTCTTCCGTCTTCATTCACCCTTCATGAATTGGCTCTCAGACGAGAATTAGTAAAAGAAAAAGGAGGTCATGCGCAGATGGCACTGTTTGGACGCCGCAAACCCGGTTTTTCCAAGGAAGTCGAATTAAAGCCCAGCGAGATTCCCGATCATTTCAGCGACGAGCTGGACCCGGCGGTGAACAAAGCGCTGGATAATCCCAAGGCGGAAAAGCATGAATTGCAGGAGGCCGCCGCGGCCGTCATGAACGGCGAGGCGAAGCCCGATATTTTCGATTATATGCAGTCGCTGCCCGAGGTGGACGATCCCTTCCAGCCCTCCCCTCCCGATCCCGAGCCCGAACCCGAGCCCGAAAAGACCAAGGCGCAGCTGCTGGCCGATTTCATCCGCGAGCGCTGCCGCTCGGCCCTGATCACGCCCCGGAAGCTCATCGAAAAGGACGAGGAGGACGCCGATTCGCTGATCGCCGAAATGCTGGGCGACGAATCCTGCAAGGATATCAGGAGCGTGAAGGGCAAGAAGGACGAGTATTTCTATTCCGAGGAGCTTATGGCGAACAACTACGCCAAGATCGCCATGCTCACCCTGGAAAAGGACGACGCGCGCACGGTGGCCGAAATGGTGCGCTTCAACTGCAAGGCCTTCCCCACGCCCACGCCGATCTATTACTTCGCCCGCCAGCCCTTCTTCCTCGATCAGGAGCGCATGCGCGTGATCATCGATCAGATGCGGAGCGACCCCGATTATCAGGATATCCGCCAGTGCGAGGCCGCGATCAACGGCGAACCCTACCTCTACTCCATCGACCTCATGAGCGAAAAGTACGCCAAGGCCCTCGCCAACGGCGCGGAATCGCATGAGGCGGACGAGTGATTTCAGAAAAGACGACGAGGGCGGCGCCCTCGTCGTTCTTCTTTTTTAATTGCGGTTTTTTACCAAGATCGGGGAAAACAGGGCGTTCCGGCGGGGAACGGCTGAAAAAAGTGAAAAAAATCGGGATTTTTCCGTTCGGTTTTTGAGCGTGAAAAGGGATGAATTGTGGCTAAAAATGGGAAGGGCCACAAGATGTGGACAAAAACACGAACATTAGCAAAAATGGGGCAAATAACGTTCGGAAACGCCAAAAAACATCAAAAAAAGCGAAAAAAACTTGAAAAAAGGTGTTGACAAAGGGAGTGGGGATGTGGTATATTAATTGAGCGCTCAGGAGAGCGGGCGAAAATGGGAGCT